>NZ_JBEXSY010000004.1:0-227173 GCF_040613895.1 Nocardiopsis sp. NPDC006198
GTGGCCCGGCTGACCCCGCCCCGGGCGAGGCGCACCACGAAACCGTGGCCGCCCAGGCGCATGCGGGTGGCGGGGAAGAGCGCGATGGTCATGTCAGCCGCGGCGGGATGGGACACTGGTCGCAGACCACGACCCCTGCCGAACAGGCGACATGCGAACGATCAGACGCGGCGGCGAGCACGAGCTGGAGATCAAGAGGTCCCGGTTCGTCTGCGCCCTGGCCAGAGCGGACGGCGAGGACGCCGCCCGCGCCTTCATCGCCGAGCGGCGCAAGGAGCACTGGAACGCCTCCCACAACTGCACCGCGTACGTGCTCGGCGAGGACGGCGGCGTGCAGCGCTCCAGCGACGACGGCGAACCCGCGGGCACCGCGGGCGTGCCCATGCTGGAGGTGCTCCGCCACCGCGGGCTCACCGACACCGTGGCCGTGGTCACCCGCTACTTCGGCGGGACCAAGCTCGGCGCCGGGGGGCTCATCCGGGCCTACGGCGGCGCCGTGTCCGCCGCGGTGGACCGGGTGGGGGTCCTGGAACGCCGGCGCCTCCTCCTCGTGGACGTGTTCGCCGACTACGTGCTCGGCGGACGGCTGGAGAGCGACCTGCGCGACTCGTCGCTGACCGTGCGCGGGGTCGCCTACGAGGACCGGGTCCGCATCGAGGTGGCCCTCCCCGAATCCGACCTGGACGGCTTCGGGCTCCGCCTGGCCGAGATGACCGGGGGCCGGGCCGAGTTCGAGGTGAGAGGCGCCACCGTCGTCGAGGTCGAGCCCTGATCCCGCCGGACGCCACGTTCACGTGGCTGTAACAGTGGCGGTCCACGTGTATCGGCGGACGACGGGGCAGCTTAGGATTTGCCGTATACGTCGTCGTTCCCGGGGAGAAACCGTCCATGCGCAGCTCACGGGTGCCCCAGGCCCTCACCTGCGGCCTCGCGGCGCTGCTGGCGGCCGGCTGCACCGGCGACCCGGAACCTCCCGCGCCCTCCCCCGAGGCGGAACCCGCCCCGCTCCCGACCTCGTTCGCGGGTGAGGCGCCGCCCGGGGTCGAGGGCGAGGTCCTGCGGTACCTGCACGGCGACTCCGCGCAGGCCCACGACATCCTCGACGACCCCCTCGGCGTGCGGATCAGCCCGGTCGGCGAGTCCTTCCTCATCAGCTCCGGCGGCGAGGACCGCCACCTCCTGCACGACGCCGCGACCGGCGACACCCTGTGGGAGGGCGAGGCGCGCTTCCGCGGCTTCGACTCCGCCGCCGACGGCGCCCGGGTCCTGTCGATGGCGGACGCCGACGGGGTCCCGTTCGTCCTGGACTCCCGGGGCGAACCGGTGTGGGAGCCGCAGGAGGAGGGCGACGCCTACCTCGACGGACTGGCGGTGCGGCGCCCCGAGGGGTGGAGCGCGGAGGAGCCCCACGGGGAGTTCACGCTGCTCGACGCCGACGGCGGCGAGCTGTGGTCGTACGAGTTCGCCGAACCGGAGGAGTCCGAGGGGTCCGAGGAGCCGGAGGAGCCTGCCGAGGGCGGGGACGGCGCCGACGGGGACGGTGGCGCGGGGGAACCCTCGCTGGGCGTGCCCGTGGCCGCCCGCGGCGACATGGTGGTGCTCGCGTCCGGCGGCCCCTCGCTCCAGGCGCGCTCCGTGGCCGCCGACACGGCGGGCGAGGAGCTGTGGACGGTCGACGGGGAGGACGCCGGCCTGGACTCCTCCGGGCCCGTCCTCCCGCCGCAGGTGATGGGCGTCTACCCGCTGCCCGGCCCGGAGGAGGGCGGCGGGGCCGACCCCGCGGACGGCGGGGCGGACGGGGCCGGGGACGGGGAAGCCCGGGAGGGGGACGGCGCGGACGAGGCGGTCGTGCTCCTGCGCTGGGCCCAGCCCGAGGCCCCTTCGACGCTCTCCGCCCACGACCCCACCACCGGGGACCTGCTGTGGACCCTGGAGGAGCCGGGCGCCAACCCCACCGCGGGCGCGTTCGACCCGGCCGGAACCGTCGGCAACCTGTACGACGCCTCCACCGGCGTCCTCCTGCTGCCCCAGGCGAGCGGGGAGGCCACGACGGTCGCCGTCGACCTCGCCGGGGGAGAGGTCCTCTGGGGGCTGGAGGAGGAGGCCGGATCGATCTCCCCCGCCTTCGCCTTCGACGGCCTCGTCTACGGCGACTCCCGGGGCAGCACCGGCGCGGACGAGCAGCTGGTGCTCGACGCCGTCACCATGGACGTGGTGGGCGACGACCTGTCGGCGTACGTGGAGGCGGTCACCGAGGACGGGTACGCGATCCTCGTCCACGACCGGCAGCGCTTCGTGTACGGCCCGCCGCCGGAGGAGGGCCCCTCGGAGGCGCCGGCGGACGACCCGGAGCGGGGCGGCGACCCGTCCGGGTCCCCCGGCGACGGGGGCTGACCGGGCCGGGCGCACCGGCCGGAGGGGAGGGGCGCGTGCGGCAGGAGGCCGCCCGCAGGAGCGCGTCCCGGGGACGCGCGCCCGGGAGGGGCTCCGGCACCGGTGACCGTACAGAACACCACAGAACGACATTGACTGTCCTGTCGGTGCCCTGGTAGACATTCTGTGCCTTCATCCTCTCCCCGGCCCCTGAACCGCGCCGAACCCCCCGTCGACGCTCCGGCCCCCGCCGGCCGACGGGATGGTGAGCCACTCGCAAACGGGAGCCAAGCATGGTGGACCCCTCCTCCGACCCGGCGCCGCCGGCTCCCCGCCCCGCCCCCCTGCGGCGCTGGGCGCGGGCGGTCGGCGAGCGCACCCGCTCCCACGCCTCCGGGATCACCGTCACGCTCCTGGCGGCGGCCGTCGTCAGCTCCGTCCTCGGGACCGGCGCCGTCGGACGCGCCGACGAGATGTCCGACGGCACCGTCTGGCTGTGGACGAGCCCCGTCGGCGAGGCCGTGCGGGTCAACGGGAACAACGCCGCGGTCGACCTCGTGGCGTCCCTGCCCGAGGCCGCCGGCGTGGACGTCCAGGTCGTCCAGAACGACGAGTACCTCCTGCTCTACGACCCCGCCACCGGCAAGGTGACCTCGGTCGACCTCCGGCGCATGGGGTACTCCGGCGTGCTGGAGCTCGGGAGCGGGGGCGACTTCGGACTCGTCCTGGGGGAGGAGACCGCGGCGGTGATCGACCGCGCCACGGGCGAGGTCAAGGCCGTCGATCCGGCCACCCTCCAACCCACCGGGGCCACGCTCAACGTCCCGGCGCCCCTGACCGGCGGCGCGTTCGACGACTCCGACACCCTCTGGCTCGGCGTGCCCACGCAGGGCACGGCCGTCGGCGTGCGGATCCAGGGCGAGGACGCCGCCATCACGGAGACGCTGGCGGTGGCGGAGCCCGGGACCGGGATCGCCATGACCGTCCTCGACGACGGCGCCCTCGTGACCGACCCCGGGGGAGGGCGGGTGGTGGCCGTGCGCGGCGACGGCGACCCCGTGGTCACGGACGTCCCCGTGGAGCTGGAGGGCGCCGAGATGCCCGTCCGCACCCACGGCGACGTCGTCGCCGTGACGCTCCCCGGGACCGGCGAGGTCCTCACCGTCACCGACCCGGCCGGATCCGCCGGGATCGGGCACTTCCCGGCGGGCGACGGCGGGGGCACGGCGACCGCCTACGAGGGCCGCGTCTACGTGCCGTTCCCCGAGGAGGGGACGGTCCGCGTGTTCGACGCGCAGGGCGCCGAGCTCAACCCCGTCTCCCTGCCCGGGGCCGAGGGCCCCCTGGAGCTGGAGGTACGGGAAGGGCGCCTGTACATCAACTCCCCCCACACCGGGGTGGCCGCGATCGTCGACCCGGACGGCGGGGCGACCGTCGTCGACAAGGCCGATCCGCCGCCCGGCCCGGGCGACGCGGACGGCGGGGCCCCCGCACCGCAGCCCCTGCCGGGCGGGAACGTGGGGGAACAGCCAAAGACCGGAGGCGCCGCCCCCGACCCGGGCGCCGGGACCCCGGCTTCCGAGGAGCCGTCCGCGCCCGAGTCGGAGCCCGCCCCCGCGGGGGCGGACGAGCCGGACCCCGCTCCGGACGGGGAACCCGACGCCGGGGAGGCGCCCGGCGCGCCCACGCC
This sequence comes from Nocardiopsis sp. NPDC006198, assembly GCF_040613895.1. Lineage (NCBI taxonomy): Bacteria > Bacillati > Actinomycetota > Actinomycetes > Streptosporangiales > Nocardiopsidaceae > Nocardiopsis > Nocardiopsis sp. NPDC006198. The sequence continues at coordinate 4,064 of NZ_JBEXSY010000004.1, forward strand.
CGTGTCCGTCACCGCCGGGGACGGCTCCGCGTTCCTGAGCTGGCCCGAGGCCTACTCGCCGGACGCGCCCGTGGACGAGTACCGGATCACCTGGGAGGGCGGCAGGGTCACCGTCGGCGGGGAGGAGCTGGAGGCCGAGGTGACCGGCCTCGCCAACGGAACCACCTACCGGTTCATGGTCCGCGCGGTGAACTCCCACGGCACCGGCCCGGCCGCCCAGACCTCCGAGATCGTGCCGGGCCCGCAGGCCCCGGACGCCCCGGCCGACGTGACGGCCACGGCGTCGGGCAGCGGCACGGCCACCGTCTCCTGGAGCGCGGTCGAGGGCGCCAACGACTACCTGGTCGCCACCAGGGCCGAATCCGGCGAGAACCCCAGCGACCGCACCTCGGGCCAGACGTCCGTGGACGTCGCGGGCCTCTCGCCCGGCGAGACCTACACGTTCACGGTCACCGCCCGCACGGAGGGCATGGTGAGCGGGGGGTCGACCGACAGCGCCCCGCTCACGATGCCCGAGGTGCGGCTGGGCGCCCCGTCCGGCGTCTCGCACACGGTCTCCGGCGACAACGTGACCGTGACCTGGGCCCAGGTCGACGGCGCGGCCGAGTACACGATCACGCCGCGCGGCGACGGGGGGCTCGGGGCCGTGACGGTGACCGGGTCCTCCGCCGGGGGCGGGCAGCTCTCCCACACCCTCGGGCGCGGGGGGACGGGACGCTGCTACTCCTTCACCGTGGTCGCCGTGGGGGCGGACGGGACCGCAGCCGATTCGAGTACCAGCAGCCAGTCCAGGTGCGAACAGGAGTTCAGATGAGCCTCCGCCGGAAGCGGGCCCGCCGGACCTGGGCGGGCGCGGCGGTCGTGGCCGCCGCGGTCCTGGTGATGTCCTCGGCCACCGTTGCCCAGGGGGCCGACCCCATGGCGCTGTGCAACGCGGCCACCCCCGAGGGCGCGCTGGAGTACACACAGAACGCCGAGGGGTGGCCCCAGCCCCTGCCCAACGGGCAGGGCGACGTCTACCTCTACTACGAGGGCGCGACCGGGTACAACTGCGCCGTGACCGTCAGCAACAGCGGCTACGCGGACGTCGGGCTCAGGCGCTCGGACGGCGCGGGCGGCGCGAACTGGAGAACGGGTAACGGGACCTCCGGAGCGGCCATCGTCCAGGCGAAGAACGTGTGCGTCGACGTGTCGGGGGCCGCCGGGGACCGGTCGAACACCTGGTTCGGAACCAACTGCGGCGCCTGACAGGGCCGGGGCCCGGACCCCGGCGCGCCCGCTCCCGCGGGCCGTCCGGTCACCCCGCTCCGCGCTCCGTGCACGCCTCCTCCGAGGGGGCGACCTCGTCCGCGCTCAGCACGGCGATGACGACGAAGCAGTACTCCCCGGCGGCGTCGAGGCCGGTCACCCGCGCCTCCGCCGCGCCGGGCCCCGCCTCCGCGAGCGCCGTGTAGGCCCCGCCCGCCGGGCCGCCCACCACGTGGTGCGGCGTGCCCTCCCCGGCGTTGTCCGTCCACGTGAGGACCACGGCGCCGCCGGAGTCCTCCACCTCCACGCCCGTGGGGGCCGACTCCCGGGAGACGGCGGCGTGCGGGGCCGAGAAGGGGTCCACCGGGGCGGGGGCCGGGTCCGCCCCGGGCTCCACCAGTCCGACGGAGGCCAGGAGCGCGGCGACCGGCCCCGGGTACACGAAGGCCGCCAGCCCCAGGGCGATGACGACGACCGCCGTCGCGGACACGGCCACCTGGACGCGGCGGAGCCACCGCGACCGCGTCTCCCCGGCGTCGCGGGCCCCCGGCGGGGGCACGGGGCCGCGGTCCGCGGCCGGTCCGCCGGTGGCGGGCCCGAACGGCGCCTGCGCGGCGGGGGCCGCGTACGGCGTGCCCGCCCCGAACGCCGGGGCGGGCGGCGCAGGCGGCGGTGCGGGAGCGGCACGGGGCGGTTCCCACTCCACGAGCCCCTGCCAGGGGTCGGCGGTGTCGTCGCCCGCGGGCGGGGCGGGGGCGGTGCGGGAAGCCGTTCCCGGGGCGCGCGGGCCTGAGGGGGCCGGGTCGTCGGCGGGCGGGTGGTCGGGGAGCACGGGCACGGCGTGCTCCCGGGCCGTCGGAGCCGCACCGTCCTCCCGGAAGGCGTCAGGGTCCCCCGACGGGTGCGCGGGCCTCTCCCGTGCCGTAGCGGCGGTGCCCGCGGTCGGCGCGCCCTGTCCTGCGGACCGTCCGGTTCCGGCAGACGGTTGCGGCGGGACGTCCTCCGCCGGTGTGCCCGCGCCCTCCGGGGCGGACCCGGGCCAGGGGGCGGCCGGCGGCGGGTCCGCCCCGGGAGGCGAGGGAGGCGGCACCGGCCCGGGCGCGTCCGGGACGCCGCCGTGCGCCGGAGCCGGGGCGGCGACGGCCGCCCCCGCAGCCCCGCCGCCGTCCGGGGCCAGGGCCGCGGCGAAGCCCTCCGCGTCGGCGTAGCGGTTCCCGGGGTCCCGGTCGAGCGCCCGTGCGAGGGCCGCGACCAGCGGGGCGGGCAGGCCGGGGCGCGGCGGTCCCGGGGCCCCGCCGCCGAGCACGCGCTCCCGGTAGCCGAAGGGGTCGGCGGCGGCCTCCGCCCCGTCACCGAACGGGGGCCGTCCCGCCAGCAGCTCCCACAGGGTGGCGGCCAGTCGGTAGACGTCGGAGGCGGCGGTCGGCGGTCCGCCCCGGACCGCCTCCGGCGGGGCGTGGAGCAGCGCGCCGGTACGCGGCCCGGCCGGCGGCGGGAGGGAGCCCCCGGGCAGCGTCGCGCCCGCGGCCGTGAGGACGGCGCCGCCCTCTCCCGCCAGCACGTTGGACGGCTCCACGGCGTGGTGGAGCAGGCCGAGCGCGTGCACGCCCGCCAGCGCGCCGGCCACGTCCAGGCCGACGCGCACGACCTCGTCCACCGGGAGCGGGTGGCGGTCCGCCAGGACCCGGCCGTAGTCCCCGCCCGCGTGGAGCTCCATGGCCACGAACGGGCGCCCCGTCGTGGTCGAGCCGTGGCCGAGGACCCGCACCACCCCCGGCACGCCGGACAGCCGGCGCAGGCGCTCGGACTCGGCCCCGCCGTCCGGGCCCCGCAGGACCTTGACGGCGACCGGGTCGCCGCCCGCGTCCGGGACGGCCCGGTAGACGGTCGAGGAGGCGCCGCGGTGCAGCACCTCCAGGGAGTGGAACCCCGGGACGAGGCTGGCGCCGGACCCCGTACTACTCATGGAACGCCCCTTCCCCGCCGTGCGGCGGGCGACGGTCGGAGACGGGCGTCACGGCGCCCGCCAGAACAGGGGACGGGGATCGAACCACCAGGCCAGCCTCCTGCCGCGGCCGAGCGTGCGCCGCAGCGCGCGGGACTGGCGGCGGACCCCGTCGGTGATGTGCGCGGCCTCCGTCGCGGAGACCCCGGCGCCCGGGGCGAAGCCGACCCGGTTGACCGCCCCCGCGAGGCGCCGCAGGTCGACCCGGGCCCACTCCCGCCCCTCCTCGGGCAGGAGGGCCTGGACGAGCGCCACGGTGTCGCCGACGGTGTGGCCCGGCGGCGGAGGGGCGCCCGCGCACTGGCGCAGGTGGTCGCACAGCTCCCGCCAGGCGCCCAGCACGCGCCGCTCCGGGGCGCCCGGCCTCAGCCGCCACCGGCTCCGCGCCAGCCGCAGCGCCGGAACGGCGGCCGCGGTGGCGAGCAGCAGACCCCCCGCGGTCAGGAAGGGCCACAGCGGCGCCGCCCCGGGCTCCCTCTCCGGCGGTGCGCCGGGGCCTGTGTCGTCGTCCGCGCCGTTCGCGTCGTCCGCCTCCTCGGGGGCCTCCGCCTCCGCCGCGCCGGAGGAGGCCTCCTCGGCCCCGTCCCCGCCCTCCTCCCCCGGGGTGACGGAGAACGGCACCCATCCGACGCCGTTGAAGTAGACCTCGCCCCACGCCAGCGCGTCACCGGTCGTCACCGTGCGCACGCCGTCCCCCTCGTCGGCGCCGGAGCCGAACCCCACGACGACGCGGCTCGGCAGGCCCGCCGCGCGGGCGAGCATGGCGAAGGCGCTCGCGAACTGCTCGGAGGTCCCGCCGCCGCCCTGCTGCCCCGGCGGGGCCAGCATGTCCGCGACGTTGGCGTAGCCGTGGCCGCCGGGGGTCTGCGCCGAGAAGTAGTGGGACTCCCGCAGGTACTCCGAGAGGAGGACGGCGCGCTCGTACGGCGACCCCTGCCCGGCGACGGCCGCCGCCACGTCGTTCAGGACCGGCGGCGCCCCCGGGGGCAGCTCGCGGTAGCGGTCGAAGACCGCGTCGGCCGGAACGGACGCGTCCGCGAGTTCGGCCGCCCTCCAGTCCGCCACGTCGCCGGCGACCTCGTAGCGCGCGCCCGCGATGCCGCCGTCCGCGCTCACCACCGTCCCCGAGACGGCGTCGTAGCCCAGGGGCTGGAGCCCGACCCGCCGCGGAACCCCGACGACCGGCGCCCAGCCGCCCGGAAGGTCGTCGCCGACGGAGATCTCCGCGCGGACGCCGGTGGCGTGCGGGGGCGGCGGCACCGGGTCGGGGAGCACCTCCCCGGCGGCGCGGTAGCCGCCCTCGGGCAGCCACGTGGTCCCGGTGAACTCCGCGAGGGCGACCCACCGCAGGTCCACCGGCTCCTCGGAGCGCACTGTGAGCAGCGGGTCGTCCGGTTCGGCGGCCCAGGCCGCGAGGTAGCCGAGCGGGTTGAGGGCGGCCTCCGGCGCGAGGGGCGGGCGCACGGCCTCGCGCGGGTCGCCCGGGGCCGCCTCCCAGGAGGAGAGGAGGACGGGACCGCCGAACACCGTGGCGGCGGCCGCCAGCGCCGCCGCGACCGCGGTCACCAGGATCCGACCGAGCCGTCCGAGGGTCTGTGTCTCCGGTGCGTCGACCTCGATCCGCAGGTCCTCCGACCCGGCGCGCCCCCGCGCGGCCGTCCGGCCGTCGGAGGACGCCGCCATGAGCAGGACCGCGGCGACCGCGACCAGGCCGATGGAGGGGAACCCCGGCGGCGCCACCGGGCCGTTCAGGACGACGGCGCCGACGAGCGCCAGGAGGCCGGGGAGGACGGCCAGCGCGGGCCGCGTCCCCTGCCAGAGCAGCACCGAGGCCACACCGGTGATCCACGTGGCCAGGAGCGGCAGCGTCAGGGTGTCCGCGTTCAGGGGGGTGGGCGCCGCACTCGTCAGGATGCGCGCCCCGGAGTGGAGGAGGGCCTCCACCGTCCCTCCCAGCACGCCCGTCCCCTGGCCGGGCATCCGGGCCGCGCACACCACCACGCCCGCCAGGGGCAGGGGGAGACCGACGAGGATCCCGGCGAGCGGGGACAGCCGGGCCCGCGCCGCCAGGGTCACGGCGACGGAGAGCAGGGCGCAGAGCGGCAGCACCGCGTAGACCGGCGCCGGGTCGGCGTAACCGGGCGCGAGGGCGACGCCCCCCGCCGCGGCGGCCATGACCAGCCCGACGGGGGCCAGGACGGCGCGGAGCGGAGTGCCGGGCCCCCGACCGGGGGCGGGCGCGGTCTCCGGGGGGCGCGGCGGGGTCAGCGTGGCCATGACGTCTCGTTCCAGCGTTCGACGAACCCCGCCGCGTCGCCGGCGGCGAGCAGGGTGACCGGAGCGGGGGCGCTCGGCCGGTCCTCCGTGCCGACGGTCACGGCGACCAGGGCCGAGTAGTGGTGTCCGAGCTCTCCGAAGGACCGCAGGTCGGTGGTGGTGAGCGCGCCGCTCACCAGGACGGCCGTGTCCCCGGAGGGCCGGGTCCGGGCCAGGCGGAGGGCCTGCGGGAGGTCGGCGTCCGGCGTCGGACGCGCCTCGGCCAGGAGGTCGAGCAGCGGGGGGAGCCCTCCGGAGCTGTCGCGCCCCCGACCGCTCACCAGGCTCACCTCGCAGTGGAGCGACGCCTGTACCCCGGTCGCCAGCACCGAGGCGGCCGCGCTCGCCACCTCGTCCAGCCGGTCCTCGCCCCCGGCCGTGGGCCGGTCGTCGACGATGACGTGGAGGCGCGGCTGCGAGGTGTCGATGTACTCGCGCACGACGAGCTTGTCCAGCCGCGCGGAGCTGCGCCAGTGGACCAGCCGCAGGTCGTCGCCGGGCACGTAGTCGCGCAGCGAGTGGAAGGTCTGCGCGCCCGCCGGGGCGCCGTCGGCCGTGCCCTCCGGGTCGGCCACCCGGCCGACCGGGACGGTGCGCAGGCGCTCCCACCGGGGATGGACCCACACCCGGTCGGCGCCGCCGGACTCCCGGTACACCGCGGCGAGCCCCAGCGGGTCCGCGCGCCCGACCCGGAGGGGGCCGAGGGAGACCACCCCGCGCCGGGCCGCCAGGACGCGGTACTCGGCCCCGCCCGCGGCACGCGCTCCCAGGGACGGCAGCCGCACCGGCCGCTCGCCCCCGTGACCGCGCACGGGCTCGACCACGCTGACGGAGCGCCGGCCGGGGTTGCGCATCTCCAGGCGCACCCGCAGGGCGGACCCCGGCGAGGTGCGCGGGGAGGGGAGCGAGCGCCGGACCGCCACGGCGGCCGGACGCCCCACCGCGAGCGACGCCGCGGCGACCGCGGTCACGGCCACGCCGCCGAGCAGCGCCAGTTCCTGGTACTGGGACACCACGCCCACCGCGAGGAGGACCAGGCCCGCCCCGGCGACGAGCCACCCCCGGACGGTCGGCATCAGCGGACCGCCGGGACCCCGGCCGCGCCCGGGGACGGCACGGGGGTCTCACGGAGGATCCCGTCCAGGACGTCGGCCCCGGTGCGCCCGCCGACCGAGGCCTCCGGGGACAGCACCAGGCGGTGGGCCCAGACCGGCTGGGCCAGGAGCTTGACGTCCTCGGGCTCCACGAAGGGCCGGCCCGAGACGAGCGCGAGCATCCGGGCCGTCCTCGCCATGGCCACCGTCGACCTGGTCGACAGGCCCACGCTCAGCTCCCGGTGGTCGCGTGTGGCGTGGGCGACCCGGAGCACGTACTCGTAGACGGAGTCGTGGACGAACACCCGCCGGGCGTCGCGCCTCATGGCGGCCATCCGCTCGGCGTCGACGGTCGGCTCCAGGTCCTCGGGGGTGACGAGCCGGTCGCCCCGGATGATCGCGAGCTCGGACGCCGGGTCGGCGTAGCCGAGGGTGAGGCGCATCAGGAACCGGTCCAGCTGGGCCTCGGGCAGGCGGTACGTGCCCGACATCTCCACGGGGTTCTGCGTCGCCACGACGAGGAAGGGGGAGGGGACGCCGTGCCGGACGCCGTCCACGGTGACCGCCCGCTCCTCCATGACCTCCAGCAGGGCCGACTGGGTCTTGGGCGAGGCCCGGTTGATCTCGTCGGCGATGACGACGTTGGCGAACACGGGACCGGGACGGAACTCGAACTCGCGGGTCCCCTGGTGGAAGATCGTGACGCCGCTGATGTCGGAGGGCAGGAGGTCCGGGGTGAACTGGATGCGCCGCCAGTCGCCGTTCGCGCTCGCGGCGATGGCGCGCGCCAGGGTGGTCTTCCCGGTGCCGGGGACGTCCTCCAGCAGGATGTGGCCCTGGGTGAGCATCGCGACCAGGGCCAGGCGTACGACGTCGGACTTGCCCAGGACCGCGGCCTCGACGGAGGCGGCGATGCCGTCGAACTCGTCGGCGCGGATGACCGCGTCGTCGGAGGACAGGGGGGCGTCCGAGGGGGGAGAGACGTGGGTGTTCATGGAGAGGGCGTCTTTCCGCGTGAAGTGCTGGGGGTGGAGCGCCGCCGCCGTTCACGGCGGCGGGGAGGCGTGTCGGAGGGAGCACTCGGGGCAGGCGCTCACCGGCGTGAAGATAGCGCGATCGCGGCTGAACCGCACGAACCGGTACGGATGGGACGGACCGCTCCCGGGGGAGCGGTCCGGGGGAGGGCGGCGTCAGGCATGGAGCGGTGTGGCGCCCCTGCCCTTTCCCCTCAGCATCGGTCCGGACATGCCGTAGCTCTGCCCGGAGCCCGCGGTCTCGAAGGCTCCCGCCAGGGCGGAGAGCAGGCCGGTGGCGCCGCCCACCGCGGCGCCGGCCGCGCCCATGACGCCCGAGGCGGCGCCCATGGCCAGGCCGCCGAGGGCTCCGAGGCCCTGGACCCCGGCCTTCGCCCCCAACTTGAGGGCGCCGAGGGAGAAGGCCCCGGCGCCCTTGGCGGCCCCCGTCATCAGGCCCTTCCAGCCGCCCCTTCCGGCGAGCCAGGCCCCGCCACGGGAGGCGACGGCGCCGCCGAGCCTCTGTGCCCCTGCACGCAGGGCTGCGCCTCCGAGGGCGACGACGACAGGTGCGACCATGGTGGATCATCCTCTCGATGGGTTCGTGGAACGCGGGGACGGGCCGTCACGCCGCGAAGCTGTCCTCGCCGCCCGAGGAGTCGGGGCTGATCCGGACCGCCCCCACGAAGGAGGAGCGGTAGTACCCGGAGTCGATCGACACCTCCTCGATCGGCTTGCTCGGGTTCGCGGCGTGGATCATGCGGCCTCCGCCGGAGTAGATGCCGACGTGCGACGGGCTCGCGTACCTCGGACTGGTGTGGAAGAGGAGGAGGTCGCCGGGCTGGAGGACGGAGATGTCCAGGTCCCCCTCCAGGACGCGCCGGGCCGTCCCTCCCCGGTACTCGGCGTTGCCCGGATCCCACTGCGTCGTCGTCACCCAGGGGATCGTCACCCCCGCCGCGCGCCAGGCGGCCTGGGTGAGCCCCGAGCAGTCGTAGGAGTCGGGCCCCCGGGCGCCCCACACGTAGGGCTTGCCGATCTGCTGTCTGGCGAACTCCACCGCGGTGCGGTGCTCCTCGCCGACGTCGCCCAGGAACGCGGCCCGGGACGCGTTGCCGCCCTGCTCCTCGCAGTCCCGCCCCTGTCCCGGGGTCGAGGAGGCCTGTTGGAGCTCGAGGGACGGGGACGTCGGGGCGAGGCCGGAGCCGCTGTAGTACTCGGCCACCTCCAGCACCTGCGCGACGTACCACCGGGCGGGGTTGTGCTTGTAGACCGTGCACTCGATCGGGGTCAGGTCCGCCCGCCCGCTCCCGCAGACGGAGCCCGACCCCCTCTTCTCCGCCTGGTCGGCGTAGTAGGCGATCCTGAAGGCCCCCGAGGCGATGTTGTCCCACGGGTCCCAGACGTTGACCATGCCGTCGTCGTTGCCGTCGATCCCGAAGTAGGTCGGGTTGCCCGGCATCTCGCCCACCTCGTAGTGGAAGCGGCGGTCCTCGACCGGCTCCTTCGGCTTCCCGCCCCACGAGTTGCCCGCGCTGCCGAGTCGGCCGCCGACCTGTCCGGTCCGCAGGTCCTGGACGCCGAACTGGACGATCCCGGCGGCGCCGTAGGGGTTGCGCTCACCCTCCCGGAGGCCGGAGTGCCAGTTCGGGTCCGTCGAGACGTACTGGCCGTTCTGGGTCTCGATCGCGCCGATCGCGGCCATGAGCTCCCAGGGCAGGCCGTAGGCCTCGGCCGCCATGCGGTGCGCGCGGAGGACGTTGTCGGGGATGTCGACGCGGACGGACTTCTGCGAGGAACCCGGTTCCCCGTGCGCGCTGATGCTGATCGTCTCGCTCGACGTGTTCGCGGACGCCTGGACGACGCCCCCCGACGAGCCGGCCCCGTCGGCGCTGCTCGGCGCGGCTCCGCCCGCAGGGCCGCACACGGTGGCGGCGTAGGCGATGCCCCCCATGACCGCGAGCGCCGTGACGCCCCCGCCCACGCGCGCGGTCGCGCTGCCCCGGTCCCCGCCGCGTCCCCGCCGGGGGAGGAGGAAGGCGCGGGCCCGATCCCACAGGACCCCGGCGGCGCCGCCGGAGGCGCCCGTCACGCGCCCTCCTCGGCGATGTTCCCGACCGCCGCGTCCTGGAAGGCGTAGACCGTCCAGCCCTCGCCCTCGGGTACCACGGTGACCGCGTACGACGCCGGCTCGGTCCCGCCGTCGTCTCCGGTCTCCGTCATGAACCGCGCCTCCACCTCGACGATGACCGACCCTGAGCCGACGTTGCGGATCGCCGTGGCCGTCGCCTCCGCGGTGACGCGCCGCGGGGTCCCCCGGGAGGCCCCGCTGTTGGGCGTGCTGAGGACGAACTCCTCGACGGCGCCGAAGAAGTCCTCGGAGAGCAGGGGGGAGAGGCGGGCGAGGCGCTCGTCGTCGCTCTCCCCGGGATCGACCTCGCTGTAGGCGGCGACGAAGGCCGCGGCGGTCTCCGCCCCGGCCTCCAGTTCGGCCTCCGAGTACGGCATCAGCGCCATGACGTCGCCGACGGGCTCTCCTCCGCCCCCGTTCCCCCCGGACCCGGTGGACGCCTCCGCCGGGGGCGCCGCCTCGCCGTCGTCCGGACCGGAGAGCAGCTGCTGCGCGAGGACGACCAGGACGACGACCAGGACGGCGAGGATCCCGAACACGATCGTCTTCTCCCGCGAGCCGCCGGCGAAGTCGCTCATGACGGCCACGCTGTTCTGATCATGGGTACCCACCAGTCGTGAGGGCGGACAGATGCACCCATGCGTACAGGGAGCGCACCGGGAGCGCAATGGGGCCTGTGCGACAGGAGGGTCACGAAGGGTGATAATCGATAACGTTTCGGCCGGAGACCTGCGGGTTCTCCCGTGGAAAAAGGTCGAGATCTCCGAGGCGGCGGTGCGCAGCAATGGCATTGATCAAGGCTTATCACGCAGAAGAACGGGTCGGCTCTTTTGCGTTCGTGAAATAAGGTCGACCTCGTTCACTTTCCAGTGTTTCCAATGTCCGGCCGGTCACGCAAAGTAGCAGGAATGAAAACGGTCACTTGATCGGATTCGATTCGGTGCGGTATATATAGCCTGCTGTTCGGCCCCCGAACCCGGTTCGACGGCGCCACCGCATTCTCGCGTCGTCACGCGAAACCCCCCGGTGCGGCGGGACTGCCGGAGGCATCCGAGGGCGGACGACCGCTCCCAGGGCCCCGGACGCCCAGCCCGGCGCGGCGTCCTGGAAGACGGCCGCGCGGGGAGCGCCGACCCCGCCGGGGAGGCGGCGCCTTCACGACACGGACGAGGGGACCACATGGGGAGGCGACAGGCCGGCGGCACGGACCAGGGCGAACCCGCGGGCCCGCCCCTGCCCGACTGGGCCGGGGAGGCCGTCGTGCTCGGCTGCCACGGCGGAGCGGGCACCACCACGCTGCGCGTGCTGCTGAACACCCCCTGGGACCTCGGCGCCTACTCCTCCGACCGCGGCGGTGTCGGCGCCTTCGGACGGCCCCTGGTCCTCGTCTCCCGGAACAGCGTCGCCTCGACGGCCCGCGCCGCCGAGGTCATCAACGTCCTGGAGGCCGACGGCCTCCGGCCCGCGGCGCTGGTGGTCGCGGCGGACGGCTCCGGGCCCGAACCCGCCGAGTCCGCGGCGCGCCTGGGCCTGGTGCGCGACCGGGTCGGCCTCCTCGTCCGCTTCCCGTTCGTCCCGGCCCTGCGCTACGTGGACGCCGTCGAGGCGGACCGGGTGAAACTTCCCGCGAGGGCGAGGCGGGCCCTGGAGCGGGTCAGGAACGCGTGCCTCGCAGCGGCGAGCGAGACCCTGGCGCGCCAGGCCTCAGGGTAAGGAGAACTGGATACGCATGGACGTTCTGAACGCCACCAACGACCTGGTCGCCCACATGGCCGCCGTCCCGATGGACGGCGCCTTCGGCTGGGACACCAACCCGGACCTGCCCGCCTTCGAGGACGGACACGATCCGATCCAGCAGGTGTTCAGCTGGGGCCAGGGCATCATCGTCGTGATCGGCATCATCGGCATCCTCTTCGCCGCGGGCAAGATGGCCATCGGCAAGTTCGGCCGCTCCGACCTCGCCGCCGACGGCGTCGGCGGACTGGTCTGGACGGTCATGGGGATCTCCCTGATGCTCGTCGCCATCCCGGTCATCCTGGCGGTCGCCAACGTCGCGGGCGGCTGACGATGCCGCTGGAACTCCTGTCGGCGGCGGCGGACGCGGCGCACCTGGCCGCGGCCCTTCCCGCGGAGGTGACGTGGGACGTCCGGCCGCGGATGCCGGACTGGGGGGTCGGGGGGACCCAGGACCCCGACGGGGACCCGATCGGGCGGTTCCTCAACATCGCCCAGGGCGTCGTCGTCGTGATCGGGGTCATCGGCATCCTGTACTCGGCCGCGAAGATGGCCGCCGGCAAGCTGGGCCGCTCCGAGGTGGCCGCCGAGGGCGTCGGCGGCGTGGTGTGGACCGTCATGGGCGTCTCGCTGATGCTGGTCGCCGTTTCCGTGGTCACCACGCTCGTCGGGTAGTGGACCGGGTCGTGAGAGGTCGGGGGGAGAGCGGAATGGTGTACGAGCGGATCCTCGCCGCCGACGCGGCGCGGAACCCGGTGGCGATGGCGCAGTTCCAGCAGTCGGGGAACGAGGTGCTGGGATATGTCGCCTGGGCAGGGGCCGTCATCGGCGTCCTCGCGCTGATCATCATCGGCGGGCGCATGATCCACGCCAACTTCACCGGCGACCCCTGGATCGCCGCGCGCGGCATGGCAGAACTCCCCTGGGTGGTCCTCGGGGTCGTTCTGCTGGTCGCGTCCGGAACCCTCGCCGGGACGCTGCTCCAGGGCTCCTACCACGAGACCGAGGACGACCTCGGGTCCCTCATCCAAGGGGTCGCGGCCGAGCAGGGCGAGACCGAGCGGGAGGCGGCCGGTTGCGACGGGGCCCTCCGGGACCCCGGCTCCCAGGAGTTCCTCTGCCCCGACGACGACGGGTGGGACCGGTTGCACGACACCGTTCCGCTGACCGGCGCCGACGACGAGCGCTGCACGCGCGACGGCAAGGCGGACTGCTACGACTACTGCTTCGACCCCGGGTTCCACGACGGGAACACCTACACGCGTTCCCCCTGCACCCCGGACCGGGACGGCATGGACCTCCTGAACGGCGGCGACTGGATCTGGGCCGAGTACCACTGCCCCAACCTGCCCTCGTCCCTGTGGGACCAGAGCGATTCGTGCCCGGACAACCCGGTCGACCACTTCGACGACGTTCCGCGCGAGTACGCCGCCGCGGGGCGCGGTGAGCCCGCCATGCACAAGTACTACATCTGCACCGAATTTCCCGAGTGGGCGAACGGTAACAAGCGCGAGGAACAAGTCGGGGACGATTACTGCAACGTCGGATAGCGCAGTGCCCTGTGCAAGGGAATTCGTTCGGACGACGGAAAAGGGGGGTGTTTGAATGGAGAACGAGGCAACGGCGAGCTGGATCACGGAAAGCCTTCAGGGCATCATCGAGCGGATGTTCGGTCTGCTCATCAGCAGCGGCAGCGGGGCGCCCCTCCAGCGGGAGTACGGCAGCAACCAGCTCGTCGTCGACCAGGGCGTGCTGCAGCTCCAGAACGTCTTCAACCCGCTGATCCTGTTCCTGGCCACGCTGGGCATCCTGCTCGCGGCCGTCCGCCTGCTCTGGACCCGTCGGCTCGACCCCATGATGGACCTGGTCCGGGGCCTGCTCACCGTCATCATCACCACGTTCGCCGGACTCTTCTTCGTCTACGTCCTGGCGGGCTTCAGCAGCGGCCTCACCCAGATGATCCTGGACACCGGGACGTATTCGGCGCCCTACGAGAACGGCAACGGGTCGCGGCAGGTCAGCTTCCTCGTCGCGGCGCAGGAGGTCTACCCGAGCATCATGCGGGTGGGCGTCGGCGACAACGACCTCGGCTTCGCGGAGGACTCCGCGCGCGAGGCCGTCACCTACCTGGTCAGCCTCGCGGTGATCCTCGGGCTCATCGCGCAGATGATCGTCCTGGCGATGCTCAAGTCGATCGTCTACCTGCTCGCCTGCCTCCTGCCCCTGGCCGCGGCGAGCTCCCTGGTCCCCGGGCTGAAGATCTTCCCGAAGGTTATCGGCTGGCTCTTCGCCTGCCTCCTGTACAAGCCGCTCCTGCTGCTCGTCTACCTGTCCGGCCTCGTCCTCATCGCGACCACGGACACCGATGCCGAGGGCGGCCTGTCCAGGTACCTCCTGGGGGCGGCGGTCATGCTCATGGCCACCGGCGCCCTCCCCGTCCTGATGAAGCTCATGAGCTCGGGCAGCGTCTGGATGATGGCCCTCGCGGCGGGCGGCATCAGCTCCATCGGCGGCGGGGGCAGTGGGGGCGGAGGAGGGAGCGGCAGCGGCGCCGACGCGTCTCCCTCGTCGGCGTCCGGCTCCCCTTCCGCGGGCAACGCCCCGTCCGCCGACGGCGGGGCCCAGGCCGCCGCCGCGGCCGGCGCCAACGAGCGCGCCGCCGGAGTGGCGCGCAACCTCGACGAGGGCGGCGCAGGACAGCCCGCCGGGGGCGGGTCCCCGGCGGTGGCGGCGAGCGCGGCCGGTACGGGCGCCGTCGACACCGGCACCCTGGGCACGCAGGGCGGGCTCGGCGCCGGTGCGGGCGGCCCCCTGGGCGGCGCGGGCGGCCTCTCGGGCGGCGCGGACGGGACCGCGAGCGTGGACGGCGCCATGGGCGGCCCCGAGGGCGGCGGCGCGCAGGACGGCGGCGCCGTGGCCGCCGCGGGCGCGACGGAGTCGGTCAGCTCCACGACCGTCAGCGGTTCGGAGCAGGGGTACAGCCAGACGGTGGCGTCGGGCGCGGGCGGTGACGGCGGCTCCGACCCCGGCGCGGTCGGGGACGCCCCCGCGGGCGCGGGGGCGGCCGACACCGGAGCCGTGTCGGGCGGCGCCCCGGGCGCCGGGTACCCGGGCGGCGCCGGAGCGGTGTCGCCGGAAGGCGCGTCCGGGGCGCAGTTCGCCGACGGAGCCGACGGAAGGATGGTCTAAGTGGTCCGCACGTACGGAGGGTGGCGCCGCCGCCGCAGCATCGGGCTGTTCGGGCTCGGCCTCACCGCGACGCTCGTCCTCCTCGGAGGCCTGATCGTCCTGATGCTGGCGGGCATGTTCGCGCCCGGCCTCGCCCTCTACCTCCTGCCCGTCATGGCGGTGGCCTTCGTGTTCGCCGCGGTGCCGGTCCAGGGGGAGTCGCTGCTGAGCTTCCTGCTCACCCGCCTGCGGTGGTGGTGGGCCAAGGTGCTCGGGCACACCCGCTACCGCGCGGGCGTCATGGTGGAGCACCCGCGGGCCTTCCAGCTGCCCGGCATCCTCGCCCCCGTCACCCTGCTCTCCTGCGAGGACGGCAGGGGAGGGCGGTTCGGCCTCGCCTGGAACCGGCGGCTGGGACACATGACCGCGACGGTCCTGGTCTCGTCCAACTCCGTGTGGCTCGCCGAGCCGGCCGACGTCGACACCTGGGTGGCGAGCTGGCACCAGTGGCTGGCCTCCCTCGGCTACATGCCGTGGGTCCAGTGGGTCACGGTCACCGTCGAGTCGCGCCCCGACCCCGGGAGCGCGCTGCGCACCAACGTCGAGGCGGACATCGACCCGAAGTCCCCGGCGGCGGCCCGCAAGATCATGCGCGACCTCGTGCTGAGCGCCCCCACGGTGAGCGCCCAGGTCGAGACCCGGATCAGCATCACCTACGACCCCCGCAAGTTCCCGGTGGCCCCCAAGGACCGCATGCAGGCGGCCGTGGAGATCAGCGGCTACCTCAACCAGATCGAGTCGAGCCTCGCCACCACGGGGGTGTCCGTGCTGGGGCGCGCGACGCCCGAGCAGCTCGTCGCCATGGTGCGCACCGCCTACGACCCGACGGCCCTCAACGACCTCAGCACCCTGCTCCACTCGACGCCCGAGGACATCGGGACGCTCGACTGGACGGACGCGACCCCCGTCGAGGCCGAGGCGCACCACGACCGCTACACCCACGACAGCGGCACCAGCGTCTCGTGGATCTGGCAGGAGGCGCCGAGGACCCACGTCACGAGCACGGTGCTCGCCGAGCTCCTCTCCCCGACCCGCTGGGCCAAGCGGACCACGCTGCTGTTCCGGCCCTGGCCGGCGGCCGCGGCGGCGCGTGCGCTGGAGAGTCAGAACTCGGCGGCCCAGTACAAGAGCGAGCTGTCCTGGCGGGTCCGCCACCGGGTGAGCGCGAGGGACAGCCAGGACCTCGCCTACGCCAGGCAGGCGGCCCAGGAGGAGACGCGCGGGGCCGGGCTGGTGCAGGTGAGCCTGTACACGACGGCCACCGTCGACGACGAGCAGAGGCTCAAACAGGCCGTCGCGCACACCGAGTCGGCGGCCGAGACCTCCCGGATCCGGCTGCGCAGGGCCTGGGGGAGCCAGGACGTCGCGTTCGCCACGACCCTGCCCCTCGGCGTGTGCCCGCCGTTCCTCGTCCAACGCGGTATGGGTTAGAAGGGGGCACCGATGGCGATCGTGGACCGGCAGAGCCGGCGCGAGGAGCGCCGCCAGCAGCGGGCGGAGCGCAAACGCCTCAAGCAGAGGCAGGAGCAGAAGGAGAGGGCGGAGCGGCCGGACCGGTCGGCGGAGAGGGACAGGGAGGTCATCGCCCCCCTGCTCGGCTGGCGGCACCGGGGCGGCGGCGCCTCGCCGAACATCCCCAACGCGGTCGAGTACCAGGCCACCACCGCCCAGGCGTGCGGACTGTTCCCGTTCGTCACCAGCAGCAAGCCGCCCTCGATCGGCACCCCGATCGGACGCGACCTGCTGTCGGGGGAGGTCGTCTGCCTCGACCCGATGGCCTGGCTGCGCGCGGGGCTGATCACCAACCCCGGGTGCTTCGTGCTGGGACAGCCGGGCACGGGCAAGTCCACGTTCGTCAAGCGCCTCGTCACCGGGGCGGTGGCCTTCGGGTCGCAGGCCATCATCCTCGGCGACACCAAGCCCGACTACACCGACCTGATCGGCCACCTCGGCGGGCAGGTCGTGCGGATCGGGCGCGGGCTGGACCGGATCAACCCGCTCGACGCGGGACCCCTGGGCGGGGTCATGGGCCGGCTCACCGAGGTGGAGCGGGAGAAGCTGCGCTGGGAGGTGCGCTCCCGCCGCATCTCCCTGCTGATGGCCCTGTGCACGCTGGTCCGCGAGGACAGGATCGCCAACGCCGAGGAGGTCGTCCTCGGCGCCGCGGTCGACCTCCTGGACGAGCGGCTGGCCGGGACGCGCCAGCCCAACGTCATCGACGTCCTCCAGGTCGTCGAGGAGGGACCCGAGTCCCTGCGGTCGTTCGCCCGCGCCGACACCAGGGACCAGTACGACAAGCGCGTCGACGACCTCGTCTTCACCCTGCGCCTGCTGTGCACAGGCTCCCTGGCCGGGGTCTTCGACGGCGAGACCACGAGCCCGCTCGACATGGAGGCGCCGGGGATCAGCGTCGACATCTCCCGCGTGGGGGCCGCCGGCGACAAGCTGCTGACCGCGGCGATGCTGTGCACGTGGAGCTACGGCTTCGGGATGGTCGACGCCGCGGCCGTGCTCGCCGAACACGGCCTCATCCGGCGCCGGTCCTACATCGGCGTGATGGACGAGCTGTGGCGGGCCCTGCGCGGGGCCCCCGGCCTGGTGGAGTTCGCCGACTCCCTCACCCGGCTCAACCGCTCCAAGGGCATGGCGTCCGTCATGGTGACGCACTCCCTCGGCGACCTGGAGGCGCTGGCCACCGAGGAGGACCGGGCCAAGGCCCGGGGCTTCGTGGACCGCTCCGCGATCACCGTCCTCGCCGGACTGCCGCCGCGCGAGCTGGCCTCCGTCAACCGGATCACCCCGATGACCGGCCCCGAGCAGGGGCTGGTGGCGTCCTGGTCCTCACCGGACTCCTGGCAGCCGGGCGCACGCCACCCCGGACGCGGCAAGTACCTGATCAAGACCGGCGCCGAGCGG
Organism: Nocardiopsis sp. NPDC006198; assembly: GCF_040613895.1. Classification (NCBI taxonomy): domain Bacteria; kingdom Bacillati; phylum Actinomycetota; class Actinomycetes; order Streptosporangiales; family Nocardiopsidaceae; genus Nocardiopsis; species Nocardiopsis sp. NPDC006198. Next base: position 21,749 of record NZ_JBEXSY010000004.1, read on the forward strand.
CTCGGCATCCCGGTGCAGATGACGCTCACCCGTGACGAACTCACCCTGTACGACACGGACCAGGCCATCCGGAGGGAGTGAGGACGACCATGTCACGTGAACGCCCGAAGTACCAGGTGAAGGGCGGGGCCGCCGCCGCGGGGGCGCCGCCCCTGCTGGTGCTGATCGCCCTCTGGGGCACGGTGGGGCTCTTCTTCCTCTTCTGGCTGGCGGCGCGGATCGTCGCCTCCCTGACCGGCGGGACCGTCGGCGGGTTCGGCATGGCGTGGGTCGTCTCCCTGGTCGTCTGGGACACCGGCACGGTCTGGCCGGGGACGCCCACCCTCCCCGTCGTCCTGCTGTTCGGCGTCTTCGCCGCACTGTCGGCGGCGCTCCTCTGGTGGGTCCTCCACCGGGTCCGGAACGCCCTGTACGGGCAGCCGGACGCGATCGGCGCACTCAACAAGGACAACGAGACGGTCGCGGAGCTGGCCCGGCCCGAGGCCGCCGACAAGGCGGTGCGGCTGCGCAGGACATCGCTGGCCGGACGCAGGGGCAGGGGGCTCAAGGACGCGGACGTGGGCCTCACCATCGGCGACATGCGCGGCGACGGGAACCGGACGGGCGCCCGGCTCTTCGCGTCGTGGGAGGACACCGTCCTGGCCTTCATGGCCCCCCGCGCGGGCAAGACCACCGCGATGGCCATCCCCTACGTCCTGGACGCGCCCGGGCCGGCGCTGGCCACGAGCAACAAGGCCGACGTGTGGTCGGCCACCGCGCGGATCCGCGAGCACACGACCGGCGAGCGCGTGTGGCTGTTCGACCCCCAGCAGGTCACCCACCAGGGCCAGGAGTTCTGGTGGAACCCCCTCACCGACGTCCGCGGCGTCGAGGAGGCCTACCGCCTCGCCGGGCACTTCGTCCTCACCATCGACGACGACTCGAAGAAGGACATGTGGGGCCCCGCGGCCCGCGCGCTCCTCTCCCAGCTCATCCTCGCCGCCGCGCTCTCGGGCAGGTCGCTGTCCACGGTCGGGGAGTGGCTGCACGACACCAAGCTCCCGCAGCCGGTGGACGTCCTCTTCGAGCACGGCTTCACCGCCTACGCCGAGGCCCTGCGCGAGACCCAGAACATCGTCGCGGAGACCCGTGACGGCATCTACACCACGGCCCGCACGGCCGCGCGCTGCCTCGACGACCCCCGGATCATGGAGTGGGTGACCCCACCGGGGGACCGGCCGCTCCCCGAGTTCGAGCCGCGGTCGTTCGTCACCAGCAAGCAGACCCTCCACCTGCTCAGCAAGTCACGCGCCGCCTCCGCGCCGCTCATCGCGGCCCTGACCGACGCGATCTTCCTGGCGGGGGAGGAGGCCTCCGAGGCGCAGGGCGGGCGGCTCGACCCGCCCCTGGTGGCCGTCCTGGACGAGGCCGCGAACATCTGCAAGATCGCGGACCTCCCCGACATGTACTCCCACCTGGGGTCCCGCGGCATCGTCCCGGTCACCATCCTCCAGAGCTACCGGCAGGGCGTGCGCGTCTGGACCGAGAACGGCATGGAGGCGATGTGGTCCGCGGCGACGGTGAAGGTGTTCGGCGCCGGGCTGGACGACCACAAGATCGTGGACGCCCTCTCCAAGCTGATCGGCCAGCACGACGTCTCCACCACGTCGTTCAGCTACGGGGAGGGCAAGGGCAACCACTCCGTGCAGCTCCGCAGGCAGGAGATCATGCAGGGGTCCGACATCCGCCAGATCGACAAGGGCGAGTGCCTGCTCTTCGCCACGGCCGCCCGGCCCACGATCCTGCGCATGCGGCCCTGGTACAGGACCGACAGGGCCAGGCTGGTCACCGCGGCGATCAAGGACGCCGAGGAGCTGATCACCGCCGGGGCCCGTGCGAGGTACGACGCACCCCGGGGCGCGTGAAAAGGCGTCGGCGACCGACGCGCCCGACCCGATCGGCGAGGACGAGGAGAAGGACCATGGCGCAGACCAGTCGCAGGACCAGGGTGCTGAACACGCTGTTGCCGCACTCCCTCACCCCCCTCCAGCGGGACATCGCGAACCGGCTGGACGAGATCGACGCCCACCGGGAGAAGGCGAAGCAGCGGTGCGCCGAGGTCTGCGCCGCCGCCGTGGAGTACCAGAAGGCCGTGGGGCCGAGCGGCGGGGCCGCCGCGGGGGCTGCCCGGGACCTGAGCGGCCGGGTGATCGCGGAGGTCGAGAAGGCGCACACCTACTTCTCGCTCGACCTCTCCAGGAACCGGAACAGGATCACCGACCTCGAACTCGGGTGGAGGACCGGTCGTCGGGGAGCCGCGGCCGACCTCCACTCCGCTCTCCGGACGGACAGGGACCGGGGGGAGAGGGCGCTCACGGGGTTCCTCACCCTCCTCGACCAGAAGGAGGGGCTCGTGCGCCCGGCCCCCGCCCGGGAGAAGGGGGACCCCCTCGTGCCCCCTGGCGCGTCCGCCCCGGGAGCCCGCGCGGCGGACGCCTCCGCGCCGCTTCCCCGGACCGAGCTGCACGACCGCTCCGGGAGGGCGCCCCGGGCCGCCGCCGACAGGACCGCCGTCCGGCCCGCGGCACGACGGCGGGGCCCGACGGAACGGCGCGGGAGGGGGACGGGTGCCTGAGCGCACACCCTCCGCCGCGCGCACCGTGACCCGCGACCCAGCAGCACCGACCGGCAAGGAGCGGGACCATGGCCTCCCCGACAGCCACCGCTGAACCGCCCCCTCCCCGGGTGGGGAACGAGCCCGCCGCCAGGCAGCACACCGCCCACGACCGGCGGAACATGTCGGCCGGTCCGCCGGACGCGCCCCAGAGCGCGAGCGGGGCCGGCGACGTGGCGTCGGAGACCCAGGCCGCGCTCTCCTCCGTCACGAGGTTCGCCGCGTGGGTCCTGGACTACCTGGTGCGGATCTTCCAGGCGCTCCTCCAGGCGGTGCTGGGCCTCGCGATGGCGGTGCTCCGCCCGGTGGCGGGGCTCGCCGCGGCCTTCGTCCGGTGGCGCGTCCGGAAGGGCCGCATCCCGATCCGCACGCGGGTCGCGGCGCGCAGGGCGAGGGCCGTGCTCGCCAGGATCAGCGCGGGCCGGGCCCTGGAGGGCGCCCGGCGGCGGGCGGAGGCGTACGTGGCGAACGCGAGGGCCCGGGGCGAGGGCATGGTGCAAGCCGCGGAGCAGGCACGCGACCGGACGGTCGACCGGGCCGGGGCACGGGCCGCGGCGGAGCTGGGGGCCGCCCGGGACAGGAGGAACGCGCGGATCACCGGCGCCCGCCAACGGGTCGACCGCGTGACTGCGCGTGTCAGGGCGTCCGCGGACGCCGACGTCGAGCGGGCGAAGGGGCGGCGGCGGGAGCTGGTCGACGCCGCGTCCGGAAGGGGCGCCGTCGCCGAGAGGGACGCCGGGCGCCGGGGGGACGCGCTCGTCCGGGCGGCGGAGGACCGGCGCACGAGCCGGACGGCCAGGGCCGCGGCACAGGGCAACCGGGTGATCGCCGCTGCGGTGAGGGCCGGCGACGCGGACGTCCGCAGGACGGACGCGGCCGGAGCGGCACGGGTGGCGGACGCCCGGCGGCAGGGCGACGCCCTGGTGCGGACGGCCGAGCAGAGGCGTGACGGGCTGGTGAGCAGGGCCGAGGACCGGGGACGCCGCGCCGTCGACGCGGCGCAGGCCGCCCACGACACCTACGTCGGGCAGGTCGACGAACGTGTGAACGATCTCAAGGGCCACGCCAGGAGGGGGACCCCGAAGGACGACGCCAAGCAGCTCCTCCGCTGGAACGGGGCCAAGGCGACCGTCCAGCGGCGCCGGTTCAACGAGCGCATGGCCGCGGCCGACCCCGCGAGCCGGAACCTGCCGAACGCCTCCGCGAACAGCGCCCGCAACGCGTCGGCGCCTCCCGCCCCCTCCTCCGCCGCGTCTCCCGCCGGTGGACGGAACGCCAGGGCCGCTCTGAGGACCCGTGCTCTCCGGAGCGCGAGCGCCGGGCAGGCCCGCCCCGCCGCCGCGCCCCGCCACGTCCGGAGAGGGCTCAGGACCGGGCGGAACGGCAGGGCGACCCCGTGACCGGACCCGACAGGAGGACCGTATGAGCCCGAAGCGGCCGAAGGGCCAGATCAGCGGGAAGAAGGCCGACGAGCTGCGCCGCAACCGCGCGCGGCTCGCCGAACTCCTCGCGTCCTCGGGCGCGGGGTCCGGAGGCGGCGGTGACGCGGACATCCGCGAGGCCCTGTTCCTCGCCGCGATCGGCTCCTCCGTCGGCCCCGGCGGGATCAGCAACTCGGGGGCCCTCGCCAGGGGCTCCCTGTACCACTTCCTGAGGAAGCGGAGCAGGCAGAGCAGGGGGGAGCAGTTCTTCGCGGAGGAGCACGTCGGGTACTCGCCCGGGGTCGCGATGGGCGGTCTCGGCCTCATCCGCCGGGCCGACGCGCGCCTGGTCGCCGACGTCCTGGGCGCCGACGTCCAGCGGGTCCGCGAGGTCCAGCGGAACACGGTGCTCCAGGACGTGGACGCGGTGCTGCGAGCCGACTACCGCACCGGGCGGATCGAGCAGGCCCTGCGGGCCGGCATGCGGGGCCAGGGGCCGGACCCGGACACGCCTCCGGAGCACCTGTGGCGGCGCGGGCTCGACGAGACCCTGGACACGGGCAGGATGAACCCCCGTGAGCTCGCGCTGCACTGGCTGAGCGCGGCGAACTCCAACGAGCCCGGGGCGCGGGAGGCGCAGGAGAGGTTCTTCGCCGAGCTGGCCGGGAAGCACCCGCAGCTCGCGGAGTCCGTGGAACGGCACATGCTGCGGGACCCGAACCACACGGGCAGCGCCGCGTCCTCCCGGATCGACGCCAACTCCGTCATGGCGGGCGCCTCGCCGCAGGCCGACGGGCGTCCGCTGGAGACCATGGAGGAGTACTGGGCCAAGGCGGTCCCCTGGTTCAAGGACAGCCGGGCCGACCTGAACAAGCTCCGCGACGACGCCGAGTCGCTGTCCGCGGCCGTCCTCGACGGCAGGGTCCCGGTCACCGTCCTGGCCGACGTGCGCGCCGGCGCGGCCGCCAACAAGAGCCTCCCCGGGTTCGGCGAGGACCACGACAGGAACCTGGAGAAGGCGCGGGCACGCGTGTCCGGGGGCGCGGCGGACGCCTTCCCGCAGGGGGACGCCCTGCTCGACACGCTCGACCGGGCCCGCGGCTACCCGGTGAACAGCCTGCCGGACCGGGCCGGTTCCGTCGCCGCGGGCAACGCGGTCAAGGCGGACCTGCGCGCGCACGACGCCACCAGGGCCCTGGGCCCGGCCCTGGTCCTGGGGGACTCCCGGCTCCCCGTGACCAGTGCTCAGCTGGGCCGGGCGCGGGACGAGAACGGGGGCGCCGTCCTCCGTCCGGACGGGGTACGCGGCCTCGGGGCGCGGGACGGGGAGGGGATCGCGCCGGGCCGCGGTCCCGGGGCACGCGGCTCCGAGGCCCGTGCGGCCGAGCAGGGTGAGCGCCGGGAGAAGCGGACCGAGCTCGCCCGGACCCGCGCGCAGGCCGCGCTCTACAGGCGGGGCGAGGCGGCCCGTGCCGCCGCCGGCGACTCGCCGCGCGGGCTCCCCGCGCAACGCGCCCAGCGGGAACGCGCGGTCGGGAGACTGACCGCCGTGCACGAGGGGCAGCGCAGGCGCCGCTCCACCACCACCGCGCACACCCGGACCTCCCGCGCGCGGTGACCCGTGGAGCGGCCCGACCGCCCCTGCGACCCCGGACGGCCCCACGGGCCCCGACACGACCACGAACGCGAAGAAGGACGACGCCGACCATGAGCACCGAACCCCACGACCACGCAGCGGACCTCCTGGAGGAGGAGCCCCGGGAGACCCCGTCCGCCGGCGGGGGCCTCACCGCCGAGGCCCCGGACGTCACCTCGGCCGTCGCCGGGGTCGACGGCGGCGAGGGGGACGACGGAGAGCCCGCGCCGGAACCGGTGTTCAAGAACGTCGAGGAGTTCGTGCGGCTGCGCTTCCTCCCGGTCTACGTCCGACCCGAGGGCGGCCAGTTCCGCTGGTGCAAGGAGTGGTGGCGGCACGCCGAGGCGGTGTCGCGCTTCCAGGCGCTGTGGCACGCCTGGGAGGTGCTGCGATGGGAGGCGGGCACCGGGATGGCGGTCTGGTACCGGGACCACCTCGACTTCCAGATGGGCATCCTCCTCGGGGACAACGGGCCGTTCCGCGAGTGCACCTCGCGCCGCCACCAGGACCCGCGTCCCCTCCCCGCCGACCCGTCCCCCGAGGGCTGGTTCGAGGACGAGTGGTGACCGCCGCCCGAGCACGGTGACGGACCGGGAAGGGGACCCGTCCACACCTGCGGCGGGTCCCCTCCGTCCTGTCGGCGCCCTCTCCGGGCGGCCCCGGACGCCTGCCGGCCTGTGCGCACACGCCGGGTACGACTCCGTCAGAGGGCCATGGAGACCCCGAGGACCGGGCTGACCACCATCAGTGCCGCCCCGGCCACGACGAGGACGATGTCGGCCACCCGCGCGAAGGACCTCAACCGCTCCTTGCGCGGAAGCTCCCCCCGGACGGCCTCGGCCGCGCGTTCGGCCTCGGCGCGGACGGAGGAGAACGCCGCGTCGATCCGCTTCCGCTCCTCGGCGGCCGACTCCCCTCCCGGGCCCGGGCGCCGCTCCTCCCACGCGTCCAACAGGGCGTCCACGCGTTCCAGCCCGGCCAGTTCCGTACGGGCCCGCTCGTGCTCCGCGGCGAGAGCGGTGTTCATGCGCGGTGCGTCGAGCTGGTGCTCCATGACCCTGCGCAGGGACGTCGAGAAGACGAACGCCCCGGCGAAGAAGCAGAGAACGAGAACCATCGTTGTCACCCAACCTGTCTAGGAACCCGTGGCCCGGCCGGGCGAGGGGGGCTGCGGGCGGTTGCCGGACGCGGGCGCGGTACGGGGCGCGGGAGCCTGGCCCGACCTGTTCTGGAGCGCGGTGGAGATGCCCCGCCCGGGACCGAGCTCGGCCAGGAAGAGGGGAGGCAGGGCGCTCGTGCTGTCGGGGTTCGCGAAACCGTGCTCCGTCCTGGCCTTGGCGACCTTGCCGGGGCGGATCTCCAGGCCTTCCCGCAGGGCGTCCTCGACGAAGGAGTTGAGGTGGTTCCCCTCCTTGACGAGCCTTTCGAGCGTGGCCAGTTCCACGCCGGAGAGGGGGTTGTCCGGTTTCACCTCGTACTGTTCCACCACGAGCCCTGAGGCGGCTTTCTTCCGCAGTTCCCGGGTGGCCTCGGTGGTGTCCTCCCCCGCGGCGGCCAGCGCGGCGCGCTCGCCGATGGCTGTGGCGATCAGCCCGCGGTCCGCGTCGGCCGCGGTCCCCTTGTCGGTGAGGACGAAACCGATGGTGAGGGCCCCCGCTTTCTCCATGAGTTCGGCCAGGGGAAGGAATTCGTCCCGCTTGCGTGACGCCTCGTTCGCATGGAGGTTGGCGCTGTTGACATTGATGGCCTGGTTGTCGAGGATTTCGACCCGTTTATCGCGCTGGATCTCGGGTTCCCGCTGCAGGTCATCGATTTCTGCCAGCTTCTTCGTCTTGTCCGACGCGCTCATCTTGGCCTTGAGGTGGTTGCCCCTCTGTTTGACCCTCGCACTCTTGATGGCGTCTCTGATCTGTGTCGAGATTCCCCACATGAGTCCGCTGAAAGCGGCCGTGAGGATGGAGGCGACCAGAATGGGTACCATGCGTGTTCCTCGCTGCTACCAGTTGAATACGGCGGACAGGGCGATAAGGAGCACCAGGGCGGGCCGTGTCAGCACGCCGGCCTGGAAGCCGGGCCGCGAGGGGGCCGGACGGTCCCTGACGAGCGCGGCCCGGGCCCTGGCCTCCGTGAGCCGTGCGTCCTGTTCCCCCGGCGCGGTCGGCCGGTCTCCTGGCGCGCTCCCGGGAACGGGCCCGTCACCGGGGGGTTCGCCGTCCCCGGCGAAGAGGCGGTGGAACCTCTCGCGGAGGAGGGACCGGTACTCCAGCAGAGTCCTCCGGTCGTCGGATGAATCCGGCTCCGACGGGGTGCGGTCGGACAGGTACACCCCGGCCGCGGTCAGGAAGAGGTGGATCAGGCCTTGGGCGATCAGGATGAGAACCGCGACGCCGGCGACGGCCAGCACCCGCTCATCGATCATGGTAAGAACCTTTTCTTCGGAATTGCGGTGGTCACGACATTCCTAGAGGGAGGGGCCGGTGCTCCTGTTCGGGGGGCGGTTTCTCCGTTCGCTGCGCACGACGACCAAACCGGACGGACGGGCCCTCGCCTGTCCGGCCGACGGTGTCGCGGCGCCTTCCGGGGTGCTCGTGGACTCCTTGTCGCCGTCCACCCCCAGGGCCTTCAGGGCCAGGCGCGAGTCCTTGAGCAGTCCGTCATACCTTTTCGAGGTCCCGTCGAGAAAGGTGGCGAGGCTCTTGGCCCTGTCGCCGTGGACCCCCATCTGGCGGGTCTCCTCCTGGGTCGGACGCAGGCTGTCACGGAGGTCGGCGATCCGGATGTCGAGCGCGTTCAGTTCCTCCCTGGACGCGATGTTCAGATCGCCGATCTTCTCCTTCGTCGACGGGAAGTTCTGATTCTCCTCGCCCGGAAGAGGTCCGCTCTGGAGCAGTCGTTCGCTCTTCGTGTTGTTGATGTTCAGGCGTGCTCGAATGGAATAGCTGAGCATGAGGCCCATCCCCGCGATGATCGTGTAGGACCAGAGCATGAGTTGCAGAGGAATCGGGAGGAGGCTCATGAAAGATCCGGTGGGCACGAAAGGATCTCCGCTCTTTATCCTTGGTCTGGGCTTCTGTGGCTCACGGGGTCCAAGCGTAGGGTTTCCCAGGTGGGCTCGTTGTGTGACTTGCATCACAGTTAGTTGAATTCAGAAATTCCGGGGCCGGGAGGTCGGCGGCGGGTGCGGTAGGTGCCGTCCCGTGTGCGGAACGTCGGCGGGGGAGAGCGGTCCCCGCCGACTCGCCGTTCCGTGCCACGGGCGCCGGGATTTCGCGCCGGAAGCAGGAGCGGAATGCTTCTGTTTCTGCGGCCGACAGGCGAGGAAGGGGAGCGGCGACTCCGTTGAATATGAACGGATAAGTTTTCGTCTCACCTATGGACAATGGTGTCGACGCCCCGTGTCCGGCCGTCCCGGTCCGTCCGCCGCCGCGTCCGGCGGTCCCGGCGGCGCGCGGCCGGGCCGGGGCCTGAGTGGTGGCCCGGTCCCCACGGAGCGGACCGCCTCCGTCGGCAGAACCGGGGGAGGGGTCAGCCGCCCGCCGCGCCCCGGTCGGTGCAGACCTCCTCCGAGGGAGCCATGACGTCCGTGGACCGGACGGCGACGACCCGGAAGCAGTACTCGACCTCGGGGTTGAGGCCGCTGACATCGACGGTGGAGGCCCCGGCCGGGACGTTCGCCATCGACGTGGTGCGGGCCCCGACAGGACCGCCGACCACGAAGTGCGGGGCGGAGCCGCCGGTGTTGTCCGTCCAGGACAGCGAGACGCCCACGAGGTCGTCGGCGACCTCCACCCCCGTCGGGGCGATGGCCGACGGGTCCGCCTCCTCCGCGGGCCCGCCCCCTCCCGCGGCGCCCCCGGGAACCTCCGGAGCGGCCCCTCCGCCCCCGGCCGGAGCAGGCGCCTCCGCGGAGGGGGCGCCGGAGTCCCGGCCGGTGATCAGGAGCGCGCCGACGGCCACGACCGTGACCAGGACGAGGCCGATCAGGACGGGGAGGAGCACCGCCGTGCGGTGGCGCTCCGGCTGAGGGGCCGGGGCCCACGCCGTGGCGTTCGCGGGCGCGTGCCGCTCGTCGGTCCAGGAGGAGCCGGCGTCGGCGGTCCGGGGCGCGCCCGGGGCGCTCCACGCGTGGGCCGGCGGTGCGGACCGGTTGGTCAGCGGCTCCGCCCCGCGTGTGATGGCCTCGAAGGAGAAGGGGGAGGGAGCGGGGGCGGTCCTCTCCGCCGACGGCGGACGGCTGCCCGGGAGCGGGCCCCCGGCGGCCTCCCCGACGCGTCCGGGGCCGAGGACCGGGGTGGGAGCGGAAAGGGGGGACGAGTCGAGGGGGACGGATGCCGGACCCCCGGTCCCCGCGTCCGAGGACGGCTCGTCGCGGTCGGGAACCGGTGGAGAGGAGGTGCGGGGCGGGGACCCGGTCGTGGAGGACGCGACCGGCGCCGGGGGGCCGGTCGGGGCCGCCTCGTGCACCTCGGGACCGTCCGGGAGCCCGTCGCCCGGGTCGGCCGCCGCAACCGGCTCGCCGGTCTCCGCCGGTCCGGCCGCCGGGTCCGGGGCCGCCCCGTGCGTCCCGGAGGGGCTGTCCGCCGCGAGGGGCGCGCCCGCCTCGGGTCCGCTGTCCGCCGACGACGGTTCCCCGGCGTCGTCCGGGGCCTCGCCGTCCCCGTGTTCGCCCAGGACGTCGTCGACCTCGTACCAGGCGCCGTCCTCGTCATCGTCGTCGTACCAGGCGCCGTCGGTGTACCCGTCGTCGTCCGGGCCGTGGCCGGTGTCCTCGTCGGGTTCGACGGTCTCCTCGGTGAAGACCTCCGACCCGTTCGCCGTCCCTTCCGCACCGGACTCCGGTTCGGTCGTCCCGGTCGCGGTCTCCGGTTCGGCCTCTTCCGCCCCGGGGTCGTCCGAGGCCGGGTCCGCGCTCGTCCCGGTGCCCGCCTCCGCGGGAAGAGCTGCCGCCGCGAGGGGCACGGGCGCGACCGTTGCCTCGGACTCGGCCGCCGACGCCTCGGGCCCGTCGTCCGCGGACCCCGCAGCGGCGGCGGTCCGGTCCAGGTCCGTGTCAGGAACGTCCTGTGCGGCCGGCCCCGGCTCCAGGGCCCGGCCGAACTCCGCGGCGGTCGGCGTCCGCCGCCCGGGTTCGGTGGCCAGCGCCCGGAGGAGGACGGCGCGCAGCCGGTCCGGGACGTCCCCGCGGTCCATCTCAGGCGGCGTGCCCGACAGCAGCCGGGAGCGGTACTCCCGCGGGCCGGCCTCCTCCTGCCCCGGACCGGCGAACGGGGCGTGCCCGGCCAGGAGGGTCCAGAGGGTCGAGGCCAGCCGGTACACGTCCGACGCGGGGGTGGGGCGGGAACCGGCGACCTCCTCGGGAGGGGCGTGGTCCAGGGTCGCCCGCGTGTAGTACACGGGCGGGAACGGGTGGTCCAGGGGCAGGGTCGAGCCGAAGTCCGTCAGGGTCGGCCCGGACGCCCCGCGGAGGATGTTGGCCGGGGTCACCGCGTGGTGGAGCAGGCCGAGCTCGTGCATGCCCTCCAGAGCCCGCGCCACGGTCCGGCCGACGGTGAGGACCTCGTCCACCGCGAGCGGCCCGTCCTCGGCCAGGGCGCGGGAGTAGTCGCCCTCACCGCGGTACTCCGTCACGGCGAACGCGCGGCCCGCGCCGGTGACCCCCGAGGACAGGAGCGGCTGGACACCGGGCACGGGGGTGAGCCGGTCCCAGAGACCGGCCTCGTCGGGCCCGGCCGTGCCGGGACCCCGCCCCAGCAGCTTGACCACGACCGGGGCGCGGTCGGACTCGCGTTCGGCGCGGTAGAGGAGTGCGCTCCTGCCGCAGTACAGCGTCGTCAGGTCGCGCATGCCCGGGAACGGCGGCGGCGGTTCGCGGCGGCTGGTCCTTCTCATGGCGTCCCTCCTGGTGGAGCCCGTGCCCTCCGGTCTCCTCCCCCGGCGTCATGGGGACCTGGGGAGGGGTGGCACGGCGGAACACCACCGGCCCATCCGACGGGAGCAGGGGGAGGGGGCGGAACGGGGGCGAGGACGCGCCCTGTGAGCCCCGGTGGTGCGTGGGTGAGCCTAGTGCACGGCCTGTTCACCCGGAAGCGAGCGTACGCGGGCCGGGACGGGGCGTTTCCCCACCGGGCCCGCGCCGTTCAGGCTCGCCGGGCGTTTATGCGCTCTTTCCCTTCTTGCGGGACAGCCTGCCGGGCTTCTGGCTCCTGCTCGCCCTCACCCCGCTGCTGCCCAGGTCGCTCTGGCCGACGGACTTCACGGAGCGTTTGAGGTGCGCGGCCAGGGAGGTGGGCGCGTTCTGCTCCTGGATTTTCTTCAGCTCGTCCTTGATCTCTTTGCGTGTGGCCATGCCGGGTTTCTCCTGTTGCGAAGTCGTCGATGTGCGTCAGGCGCTCAACGGAGCAGGGAGAGCAGGCGGCTCTGCGACCGGTCCGGGAGACGGTACCGGCCTTCGAGACGGGCGGGATGCTAACACGGCGCCAGGACCGGCCGAAAGGGCGCCGTGCGACGTACGGGCCCGGGACCGCCCCGCGCCCTGCGGCCCGGCCGGACCCGGTCACAGGACTCTTCTCGCAGGTGGAAACGCCCTGCCGTACCGCCGCTCCGGGGGCGGCGCTAAGATGCCTTGTCCGGTTGATTCTCCGACGCCCCCTGCCTCCGAAGCGTCGATCCCGGCCCCACGCACCCTCACCTGTGAGCCACCATGTCTCCCGCACGCCCCTCCGCGTCGCTTCCGGCGACGGCCACGAACCTGCTGCCCCAGGACCCCGCCTCGGTCGGTCCCTACACGCCGCTCAAGAGGCTGGGCGCCGGGGGCATGGGTGTGGTGTACGCGGCCCGCGCCGACGACGGCGAGCTCGTCGCGGTCAAGGTCGTCCACCCCGAGTACGCGGCGGATCCGGAGTTCCGGGACCGTTTCGCCCGCGAGGTGGAGATGCTCTCGCGGGTCGGCGGTGCCTGCGCGGTCCCCCTGCTCGCCGCCGACACCCGCGGGGAGCAGCCGTGGCTGGCCACGCCGCTCATCCGCGGCCTCACCCTCTCCGCGTACCTGAAGGAGAACGGGGGGCCGCTGCCGGAGGGCCTCCAGTACGGCCTGGCCGTCGGCATCGCCGAGGCGCTCGCGCAGATCCACGCCTCCGGGGTGGTGCACCGCGACCTCAAGCCCGCCAACATCATCCTGTCCCCCGAGGGCCCGAGGGTCCTGGACTTCGGCATCGCCCGGGCCCTGGACCAGACGGCGCTCACCCGCACCGGTTCGCTGCTGGGGTCGGCGGGCTGGATCAGCCCGGCCCACTACCGGGGCGAGCCGATCAGCACCGCGGACGACATCTTCGCCTGGGGCGCCCTGGTGGCCTACGCGGCGACCGGCCGTCCCCCGTTCGGCGGCGGCGACCCGGCGGCCGTCGCGCACCGGGTGCTGAGCGGGGAACCCGACATGGAGGGCTTCTCCGGGCCGCTCGCGGACCTGGCCCGGCGGGCCCTGTCCAAGGACGCCGGGCGCAGGCCCGGCGCCCTGGCCCTCGTGACCGGGGTGATGGCGGCGGCGAACCTGGGCGGAACCCCGGTCACCCGGCCGCAGGGGGCGGGTGACGCCGTGGCCACCACGCTCCACGCGGGCTGGCACGGCGTGCACATGCCGCGGGAGCGCGAGGTCACGGTTCCCCGCAGGACCTCCCGGGGACGGCGTTCCGGGGCGTGGTCCGTGCTCGCCGTCGCCGCGGCCCTGTTCCTGCTCGCGGGGGCGGCCGTCGGAGGCGCCGCCGTGGCGGGCGACTGGGACTCGCTGCCCGTCGCGGCCTGGTTCGACGGCGGTGCGGCGGAGGCGGCCGGGAGCGACGACGGACCCTCCGGGGGCGAGCGCCGCTCCGGTGCGGCGGTCCGGGAGGACGGGGAGGACCCGTCGCCCTCCGAGGAGCCCGCCGCGGGGGCTTCGGACGACGCGGCGGGCGCCGGTGAGGACGGCTCCGGCGGCGGGGGAGAGACCGCCACCGCGACCGCCGTGGTCGGGGCCGGGGTCGGCGCGAGCGGTTCGCAGCCCTCCGGGGACCACGTCGTGGCCTTCCAGCCCTCCGGCGGCTCCGCCCGGTACGCGCTCCTCGACGGCGCGACCGTGCTGTGCGCGTGGAGCTTCTGCCAGGACGGCGCCGGGGCGGTCGGCGACGGCGAGGCCGGGACCGTGTCCTCCAGCCCGTCGGCGCTCACCGGCTACGTGAACCAGGGCAGCCGCACGATCCGGGCCGAGGTCACCTACACGACCGCCGACGACGGCACCGTCACCATCACCCGCCTGGTGGAGCAGCACCGCGCCGGCGGTTCCGGCACGCCGCCGTGGTAGCCGGGCAGATCGCAACCGTGAGGAGAGACATGTCGAGGACCCTGGTCCGCAGGGCCGCCGCCGCGCTGGGGCTGGCGCTGGCTGCGACCGCCCTCACCGCGGCCCCCGCCTCGGCCGCGTACGGCGGCCAGTGCGGGAGCGGCTACAGGGAGGTCAACAAGACCTCCATCAGCGGGGGGACGGTCCACCTCACGTACAACAACTCCAACGGCCGCAACTGCGTCGTGGTCGCGCGGTCGAACCCCGGCTCCGCGATGGACATGGACGCAGCCCTCAAGCGCAGCGACTCCGCTTCGTGGCAGACCGACCCGGGGAACTTCACGGAGTACGCCGGCCCGGTCTACCTGGACGCGGCCGGTCAGTGCGTGGACTGGGGCGGCGTGATCGGCGGGGAGTGGGTCGTCCGCACCGGCACCAACTGCGGCTGACCCCGGCACGGCGGCTCCCCCGAACGGGCTCCCGCACGAGGGGCGGTTCCCGTGTCAGGGGCCTCCCGCCCGTGTCGCCGGGACGAACCGCCCCCACCACGCGGCCGTCCACGCGGTGAGACCGAGCGCGGTGCCCGTGACCGCGCCGACGAGCAGACAGCGCACCAGGTCGTAGCCGCTCGCCGCCGCCCGCTCGGACAGGCCGTTCAGCGCGGCGCCCGCCACCGCGCACACGGCGACGGCGGCGAGCGCGGCGGTGCGCACACGCGGTGCGGGGAGGCCGCGCGTGCGGTCCGTGCCGGGTCCGCACGCTCCGGGGGAGGCGTCCCCCTTCCCGGGCCGACCGCGCCTCCGCCACGCCCACCACGCCAGGACCGCCAGGCCCAGGGCGGAACTCGCGTACATGAGCACGTTGTAGAGCAGGTGCGGACCCACGACCTGTGCGCTCAGCAGCGGCCAGGCCCGGACGAGGGCGCCCCCGGTCTGTGTGAAGGCGTCCCAGGCCATGTGGGTGGCCGCGCCCACGGCGAGGGCGGCCGCGGCGAGTGCCGCCGCGTGTACCGGCCGCCCGGCTCCGGCCCCGCCGGCCCCCGGCGCTCGGCCCGCCAGGGCGTGCAGAGGGGGCCGGAGGGCATACGTGTACACCGCCAGCACGGCGCCGCCGAGAAGGACGTCCAGCCACAGCCCGGCGGGCGTGTGCGTGGTCGTCGCGGAAAGGGGCAGCGGCAGGTAGTAGGGCAGGTCGGGCACGACCGATCCGACCACCAGCGCGGCCGGGGGGAGCCGGGTGCGCGCAAGGGGCAGCACGGCCGCGACGTGGCTGAGGGTGAAGGGCACGGCGGTAGGCTACCGGGCTCCCGCACGGGCTCCGGGGCAGGACGAGCGGTCCTCCGGAAGGGCGGCCGGGCGGGTGGGACCCGGTGTTCCGGCGCCCCCGGGGAGAGGGGGGCGGGCGCGGTCGCGCCGCCCGGCCACAGGGGACCGCGCCCGAGCCGCGCCCGAGCCCCGGCGACCCCGGCCGCCGGGGTCAGAGCTCCACGTCCTCGCCGAACCACGGTTCGACGATCCCGTCCCAGGTGCCGTCGTTGAGGGCGATGTTCAGCCACTGGTCGACGTAGTGCTTCAGGACCTCGTCGCCGAGGGGCAGCATGAAGGCCTTCTCGAAGTAGTCGAAGGGCTCGTCCGGGTGGACCGCGCACAGTTCCTCGTGCTCGTTGGCCGCCCAGAGCGTCTCGGACGCGTCGGTGGTCATGACGTCGGCGTTGCCCGCGATGATCTCCTCGAAGACAGTGTTGTTGTCGTGGCGGATGAGCTCCCCCTCGGGGTAGTGCTCCTCGGCGAAGACCTCGTTGGTCCCCCCGCTGGGCATGATCGAGCGGACGCCCGGCTGGTTGATCTGCTCGATCGTCCGGTAGTCGTCGACGTTCTCGCACAGGGTGATGGGCGTCTTGCCGTCCTCCATGAGCGCCGCGGAGAAGTACACCTGCCGGGCGCGCTCTGTGCTGATCGAGATGCCGCCCGCGGCGATGTCGCAGGAGCTGAGGAAGTCGCCCATCAGGTCGTCCCAGCTGGTCCGGACCCACTCGACCTCCACGCCCATGTCGTCGGCGAGATCGCGTGCCATGTCGACGTCGATCCCGGTGAAATCGCCCGTCGCGGGGTCGAGGTAGGTGAAGGGCCGGTAGTCGCCGGTGGTGCACACGCGCAGCGTGCCGCTCTCCAGGATCTCGTCGAGCCGGCTCCCGGAGACCTGTTCCCCGTCGGGGGCGTTCCCGGTGCCGCCGGTGTCGGCGGCGGAGCATCCCGTGGCGAGTGCGACGGCCGCGAGGGCGGTGAGGGTGGTGGCGCGGGTCTTCACTGGGTCTCCTCCGTGTTCCGTCCCGCGGACCGCGGGGGCGGGCCGCGCGGGACGCCGTGTGACCCGCGTCATGCTACCGACGGCGGTCTCCGCCCGGCCGCCGCGTCCGGCCGCCGCGTCCGGCCGCCGCGTTCGGCCGCCGCGCGGACACGCCCGGCACGGGCCCCGGAGCCCCGCGACCGAACGCCGTTCTCTACCATCCGGTGTATGGACGTCCCTGAGAGCGGGGCCGCCGGAACCGGCGCCCCGAACCTGGCCGAAGGGTTTCCCGACGCCACCCCACAAAGGTGGCGGGAACTCGTCGCGGGGGTGCTGCGCAAGAGCGGTGTCCCCGAGGAGAAGCTCGCCGACGCACCCGAGTCGGCGCTGGCCACGCACACCTACGACGGGTTCGACATCGAGCCCCTCTACACCTCGGAGCCCCCGGCCGCGGACCCGGGCTTCCCGGGACTGCCCCCCTTCACCCGCGGCTACCGGCCCGGCGGCAGCGGGCCCGACGGCTGGGACATCCGCGCCCGCCACACCGACGCCGACCCGGCCGTCCTCCGCCGCCGGCTGCACGCCGACCTCATGAACGGTGTCGGCTCGCTGTGGATCGCCGTCGGCGGCGCGGGCCTGCCGCCCCCGGCGCTCGGGGAGGCCCTCGCCGACGTCCACCTCGACCTCGCGCCCGTCGTCCTGGAACCCGGCGCCGACCACGCCGACGCCGCGGCGGCGCTGCTCGGCGCGCACGCGGACGCGGGGGTGCCCGACGGCCGGATCGTCTCCCACCTCGGTATCGACCCCCTGACCGTGGCGGCGCGCGCGGGCGAGCGGCCCGACGTCATGGACCCGGCCCGCCTCGCCGCCGAACTCTCCCGGGAACGCCCCGGCCTGGGCCTGTTCGTCGCGGACGGCACCCTCGTCCACAACGCGGGCGGCTCGGACGCGCAGGAGCTGGGGTTCGCGATCGCCGCGGGCACCGCCTACCTGCGGGCCCTGCACGCGGCCGGGCTGGACGTCGCCGAGGCGGCCTCCCGGATCGGCTTCCGCCTGGCCGCGAACGCCGACCAGTTCAGCGTCATCGCCAAGCTGAGGGCGGTCCGCGGCATGTGGAACCAGGTGCTCGCCGCCAGCGGGGTGCCCGCCGGCCGGCGCTCCATGAGCCTGCACGCCGCCACGTCCGAGGCGATGATGACCCGCCGCGACGCGCACGTGAACATGCTGCGCACCACCGTGGCGTGTTTCGCGGCCGGGGTCGGCGGCGCGGACGCGGTCACCGTCGCCCCGTTCGACTCGGCCGTGGGCCTGCCGGACGACTTCGCCCGCCGCATCGCCCGCAACACCCAGTCGCTCCTGATCGAGGAGTCGCACCTGGCGCGGGTGATCGACCCGGCCGGGGGCTCGTTCTACGTGGAGGCCCTGACCGGAGACCTGTACCGGACGGGCTGGGAGTTCTTCCAGGAGCTCGAGGCGGCGGGCGGCGCGGCCGAGGCCGTCGCGGACGGCTCGCTGCGCGAGCGCGTCGACCAGGTGTGGGAGCGCCGCCGCCGCGACCTCGCGCACCGGAGGTCGCCGCTGACAGGGGTCAGCGAGTACCCCGACCCGGCCGAGAAGCGCCTGGTCCGCGAGCCCGACCCGGCCGCGGTGGCCGGGACCTGGTTCCCGGTCCGCCGGTACGCCGCGGACTTCGAGGCGCTGCGGGACCGCGGCGACGCGCAGGAGGCGAGGACGGGGACGCGTCCGACGGCGTTCCTGGCCACGCTCGGGCCCGTCGCGGTGCACACGGCCCGCGCGTCGTTCACCGCGAACCTCCTCGCCGCGGGCGGCGTGGGGGTGCATGAACCCGGACCGCTGGCCGACGCCGACGCCGCCGCCGGGGCGTTCGCCGCCTCCGGGTGCAGGGTCGCGGTGATCTGCTCCTCGGACAGGGTGTACGGCGAGCAGGCCGAGGCGGTCGCGCGGGCGCTGAAGGGCGCCGGGGCCCGCAGGGTGCTGCTCGCGGGACCGCCGCGCGACGCCTACCGCGAGGCCGGGGTGGACGCCTTCGCCCACCGGGGCTGCGACGCGGTCGCCCTGCTCACGGACCTGGTCGACGTCCTGGCCACCGAGCCGCCCGTTCCACCCGCGAAAGCCCAGGGGGCGCACGCATGATCCCCGACTTCTCCGCCGTCGCCCCGGAACCGTCCGGCGCCGTCCCCACCGCTCCCGCCGCCTGGCGGGAGGCCGTCGAGTCCGCCACCGGCAAGGCCGCGGACGCCCTGGAGTGGGAGACCCCCGAGGGCATCGCCGTCAAACCCCTGTACACCTCCGCGGACCGCGCGGGCCTGGAGTTCGTGGACGGCCTCCCCGGCATCCCGCCGTACCTGCGCGGCCCGTATCCGACCATGTACGTCAACCAGCCCTGGACCATCCGCCAGTACGCCGGCTTCTCCACCGCCCAGGAGTCCAACGCCTTCTACCGGCGCAACCTCGCCGCCGGGCAGAAGGGGCTCTCCGTCGCCTTCGACCTGGCCACCCACCGCGGCTACGACTCCGACCACCCCCGGGTGGCGGGCGACGTCGGCATGGCGGGCGTGGCCATCGACTCCATCTACGACATGCGCCAGCTGTTCGACGGCATCCCGTTGGACCGGATGAGCGTGTCCATGACGATGAACGGGGCGGTGCTGCCCGTCCTGGCGCTGTACATCGTCGCCGCGGAGGAGCAGGGCGTCCCCCCGGAGAAGCTGTCCGGGACCATCCAGAACGACATCCTCAAGGAGTTCATGGTCCGCAACACCTACATCTACCCGCCGCAGCCCTCGATGCGGATCATCTCCGACATCTTCGCGTTCACGTCGCAGCGGATGCCGCGCTTCAACTCCATCTCCATCTCCGGCTACCACATGCAGGAGGCCGGGGCCACGGCCGACCTGGAACTGGCGTACACCCTCGCGGACGGCGTCGAGTACATCCGCGCCGGCCGGAGGTCCGGGCTGGACGTGGACGCCTTCGCCCCGCGCCTCTCGTTCTTCTGGGCGATCGGCATGAACTTCTTCATGGAGGTCGCCAAGCTCCGCGCCGCGCGCCTGCTGTGGGCGCGCCTGGTCAGGGACCTCGGCGCGACCGGGGACAAGTCGCTGAGCCTGCGCACCCACTCCCAGACCTCGGGCTGGTCGCTCACCGCCCAGGACGTGTTCAACAACGTGGCCCGCACGTGCGTGGAGGCGATGGCCGCCACCCAGGGGCACACCCAGTCGCTGCACACCAACGCCCTGGACGAGGCCCTGGCCCTGCCCACGGACTTCTCCGCGCGGATCGCCCGCAACACCCAGCTGCTGCTCCAGCAGGAGTCCGGCACCACGCGGGTCGTGGACCCGTGGGGCGGCAGCTACTACGTCGAACGCCTCACCCAGGAGCTGGCGGCGAAGGCGTGGGCGCACATCCGCGAGGTGGAGGGCGCGGGCGGCATGGCCGCCGCGATCGACGCCGGCCTGCCCAAGATGCGCATCGAGGAGGCCGCCGCGCGCACCCAGGCGCGCATCGACTCGGGCCGCCAGCCCGTGATCGGCGTCAACAAGTACCGCCCCGACACGGCCGACGAGATCGACGTCCTCAAGGTCGACAACTCCAGCGTGCGCGCCCAGCAGCTGGACAAGCTGCGCCGCCTGCGCGAGGAGCGGGACGAGGACGGGGTTCGCCGCGCCCTGGCCGCTCTCACGGAGGCGGCGGGACGCGAGTCCAGGGCGGACGAGTCCCTGACGAACAACCTCCTGGCCGCGGCCGTGGACGCGGCACGCGCCAAGGCCACCGTCGGCGAGATCTCCGACGCCATGGAGAAGGTCTTCGACCGCCACTCGGGGCAGATCCGTACGATTCAGGGTGTGTACAGGAACGAGGCCGCCGGCAGCGCGGACGCGGCCGGGCTCATGGAGCGCGTGAGCCGGAGGGTGGACGAGTTCACGGAGGCGGAGGGCCGCCGCCCCCGGATCCTGGTCGCCAAGATGGGGCAGGACGGCCACGACCGCGGCCAGAAGGTCATCGCGACCGCGTTCGCCGACCTGGGCTTCGACGTGGACGTCGGTCCGCTGTTCCAGACCCCGGCCGAGGTCGCCGCCCAGGCCGCGGAGGCCGACGTGCACGTGGTCGGCGTGTCCTCGCTGGCGGCGGGGCACCTGACCCTGGTGCCGGCCCTGCGCGAGGAGCTGGCCGCCCTGGAGCGGGAGGACATCATGGTCGTGGTCGGCGGGGTCGTCCCCCCGCAGGACTTCGCGGCCCTGCGCGAGGCGGGCGCGGCGGCGATCTTCCCCCCGGGGACGGTCATCGCGGAGGCCGCCGTCGACCTGCTCGACCAGTTGGAGGAGCGGCTGGGGGGCCACGGGGAGGGGCTGTAGCGGGCCGTCGGCAGCGCGGGCGGCACGGCGACGGGGGCCGAGGGGCCGGAAGGGGAGAAGGCGTGGGCGACGAGGGATCCGTACCGGGGGCGCGCGGAGGCGGGAGGCGGCCGGTCGACGTGGCCGCCCTCGCCGAGGGGGTCCTGGCCGGGCACCGGCCGACGCTGGCACGGGCGATCACCCTGGTGGAGTCACGCCGTCCGGACCACGCCCGGTCGGCCCAGGAACTCCTCGTCCGGCTGCTCCCGCACACCGGGAAGGCCCACCGCGTGGGGATCACCGGGGTGCCGGGCGTGGGCAAGTCCACCTTCGTCGACACGCTGGGCACCCGGCTGACCGGCGCCGGGCACCGCGTGGCCGTCCTCGCCGTCGACCCGTCGTCCACGCGGTCGGGCGGGAGCATCCTGGGGGACAAGACCCGGATGGCCCGCCTGGCGGTCGACCCGAACGCGTTCATCCGGCCCTCGCCCACGGCGGGGACGCTGGGCGGCGTCGCCCGGGCGACCCGGGAGACCATGCTGCTGATGGAGGCGGCCGGGTTCGACGTGGTCCTCGTCGAGACGGTGGGCGTCGGCCAGTCCGAGGTGGCCGTGGCCGCCATGGTGGACTGCTTCCTCTTCCTCACCCTGGCCCGCACGGGCGACCAGCTCCAGGGCATCAAGAAGGGCGTGCTCGAACTGGTCGACGTGGCCGCGGTCAACAAGGCCGACGGACCCCACGCCGACGACGCCCGCAAGGCGGCCCGCGAGCTGTCGCGCGCGCTGCGCCTGCTCCAGCCGGTGCACCCGGGGTGGCGCCCGCCGGTGCTGACGTGCAGCGGCCTCACCGGGGACGGGTTGGACGAGGTGTGGGAGGCGGTCCTGCGGCACCGCCGGACGCTGGAGGCCGACGGCGCCCTCGGGGAGCGCCGCCGGGACCAGGGCGTCAGCTGGATGTGGGACCAGGTGCGGGACAGGCTGATGGACTCGTTCCTGCGGGACCCGGGGGTGAGTTCCCTCATCCCGGGAACGGAGGAGGGGGTGCGCTCGGGGGAGACGACGGCGACCCTCGCGGCGCTCACCCTGCTGGAGGCCTTCACCCAGGGTGACGCTTCCCCGAAGGGGTGAACACACGGTGACCGGACCGGGGGTCTTGGCGCCGGTGCTCGACGCGGGTGCGGCCGCAGGGGCTCCATGTCGTGAAATGACCCAGCGTAAACGGGTGATACCACCTGGCCGGAGGGAGGTTCGTGCCCACGAGGCGAAAATTTCTTGCCCTATGCCATTCCCGAACGGGCGGTTCGCTTATACCGTGTGTGTCCAACGACCTACCAGACTCGCGGACGCGCAAGCGTCCTGCCCCCGGTGGTCCGGTTCTGTGGGAGTGGCGCCGGGCCGGGTGGGCGCGACTCGCCTGTCTGCGTATGGTTAAGCGAGGGACCCCTCACCATCTCAATGTGGGGCCGGGAGGAGTGAACGTGCACAGGCTTGGGCTGAGCACGCGGGTAGAGAGCCGCAGCGTCATCGTCGCGATCGAGGGAGAACTCGACATCGCGACCGCCGCCGACCTCCAGGAACACGTCCAGTCCGCCGTCAAGGACCACGGTCCGTGGCTGATCCTGGACCTGTCCGGTCTGGACTTCATGGACTCGAGCGGCCTGAACGTCATCATCAACGCCTACCGGACCGTTCGCGAGATGGGCGGATCGCTGGCACTGGCCGCCCTCAACGAACGCGTCACCAAGGTCGTCCGCCTGGTCGGCCTGCACCGCCAGGTCCCGGTCCACCAGACCGTGGCCACCGCCGTCGCTGCCATGGAGGCGCTGGAGGCCAAGCGGCAGGCCGGGTAGTCTCCGGCCGCATGAGCCGGTTTCTCCCCCCGGGTCCCGTCGACCTCTCGTGGGACCACAACAGCCACTACCACGATCACCTCCTGCGCCAGGTGCCCGGGCACGGCCCGCCCGCCGGCCGCCGGGGCGCCCCGGGGCCCTCGCGCGACGCGCTCCGCGCGCGGCCCCGGGCCCTCGACGTCGGTTGCGGCGGCGGCAGGTTCGCCCGGGTCCTCGCGACCCGGGGGTTCGCCGTGGACGCCATCGACCCGGCGAGCCGGATGATCGACCTGGCACGGACGCTGACACCGCCCCGGCTGCCGGTCGACTACAGGGTGGCCTCCCTGGAGGAGGCCGAACTGGACCCGGCGGGGTACGGGTTCGTCAGCGCGGTCTCCAGCATCCACCACATGCCGTTCGGGCCGTCCCTCGAACGGATGGCGTCCGCCCTCGCCCCCGGCGGGACCCTGGCCGTCCTCGGCCACTACCGGGAGCGCGGCGGGACCGACGCGGCCGTGGGCCTGGCCGCGCTCGGCCCGCAGTGGGCGATCGGCGTCGGCCTGGGACTGGCGCGCGTCCTCACCGGCACGCCCGACCTGCACAAGGTGGGGCCCACGGCCGAGATGCCCGTCCGCGAGCCCGACATGGACATGGGCCAGATCGCCGAGGCGGTCGACAGGCACCTGCCCGGGGCCCGGCTGCGCAGGCTGCTGTTCTGGCGGTACTCGCTGGTGTACCACCGCCCCGCCTGAACCCGGGGCCCCGCCCCCGGCCCTCCTCCCGTCCCGGCCCCGGCACTCCTCCCGGCCCCGCCCCGGCCGCTGCAGGAGCGGACGGGCCCCGAACTCCCTTGCCCTGACGCGGACGTCAAGGTCTAGCGTGGCGTCCATGCGCATCGGAGAGTTCGCGGAACGCGCGGGGGTCAGCACGAGGACCCTGCGGTACTACGAGTCCCGGGGGCTGCTCCCCACCCGCCGCGCGGTCAACGGCTACCGCGTCTACGACGACGAGGACCTGCGGCTGGTGGAGCAGATCCGCACGCTCCAGGACTTCGGCTTCGGACTGGAGGAGACCCGGCCGTTCGTGGAGTGCCTGCGGGAGGGCAACCCGACAGGGGATTCCTGCCCCGCCTCGCTCGACGTCTACCGGGACAAACTGGCCGAGCTCGACGCGCTGATCGGACGGCTGGGGGCGGTACGCGCCCAGGTGGGCGCACAGCTGGCCCGGGCCGAGGCGGACAGGTCCGCCGCGCCCGAGCCGCTGTGCCAGACGAGGGGACACGGATGAACGGTACGACGGGGCTGGACGAGGTCACGGACGCGACCTTCGACGACGAGGTGCTGGGGGCGGACCGGCCGGTCCTGGTGGAGTTCACCTCCGACCACTGCCCGCCGTGCAGGCAGATGGTGCCCGTGCTGGACGCGGTCGCCGCCGAGACGGCCGGCCGGATCAGGGTGGTCAGGCTGGACGTCGGCGCCAACCCCGGGACCACGCGCGCCTACCGGGTGATGGGGACGCCCACGATGCTCGTCTTCCGCGACGGCGCGCCCGTGATGACGATGGTCGGGGCCCGTTCCAGGCGCCGCCTCCTCCAGGAGCTGGAGGACGTGCGGTGAGGCCGGGCCGCCCGTACCCCCTCCGGTACGGGCGGCCCCGGTCCGTCCGCGGCTCCCGCGGATTCCGCGGTGTCGTGCCTTCCGGGCCGCCGCCCTCCCCTCGCCGTGCGCGGCGGAGCCGCCCCCTCCCGGGGGAGCCGGGGGCGGGGCCCTCCCGTCCCGGCCCGCCCGGCGGCGGGGGAGGGGGCGACGACCCGAACCCGTCCTGTGGAAAACCCGGTGCACCCCCCCTCCCGCGGGGAAGGACGGAGGAGGACGGGAAGACGGAGGTGACGGCCGTGCCGGTGATTCCACTGGATCGGATCGACGCGGACCCGGCCGGGCCGGTCGGCGGCAAGGCCGCCGGGCTCGGCGAGGTGATCAGGGCGGGTGAGAGGGTTCCACCCGGCTTCTGCGTGACCGCCGCGGCGCACGCCTCCGGGGCGGTGCCCGAGGACGAGGTGGCCGCCGCGTACACGGCACTCGGCGGCGGACCCGTGGCCGTCCGGTCGAGCGCCACCGCCGAGGACCTGCCGGAAGCCTCCTTCGCCGGACAGCAGGACACCTACCTCGACGTCGAGGGCGTCGAGGACGTGCTCGACGCCGTCAGGCGGTGCCGGGACTCCCTGTGGACGGACCGCGCCGTCGCCTACCGGCGCGACCTCGGCATCGACGACGCCTCCGTGCGCATGGCCGTCATCGTCCAGCGCATGGTGCGCCCCCGGGCGGCCGGGGTGCTGTTCACCGCCAACCCGGTCACCGGCACCCGCGGGGAGACGGTCCTCGACGCCGTGCCGGGGCTCGGCACGGCCGTCGTGGACGGCACGGCCGAGCCCGACCACTACGTCGTCCGCCCCGACGGGAGCACCGACGGGCCCCCGGACGGCTGCCTCTCCCCCGGGGAGGTGGACGGGCTCCGGGCCGCGGGCACACGGCTCCAGGCCCACTTCGGCGCTCCGCAGGACGTCGAGTGGGCCGTCGACCACGACGGGACCGCCTGGATCCTCCAGTCCCGCCCGATCACCACCCTGTTCCCCCTCCCCCCGCCCTCCGACGGGCCGCGCGCCTACCTCGAGTCCGGCAACATGCAGGGCATGCTGCGGCCCTTCACCCCCATGGGGTTCTCCGGGCTCCGGGTGGCCGGCCTCGCGTGGTTCCGCGCGGTGGGGGCGTCGAGGGGCGGCGCGTGGGAGCGGTCGGTCGCCGAGGTGGGCGGGAGGTTCTACCTCGACCTCACGCCGTTCCTGCGCAACCGGGTGATCCGGGGTCTCCTGCCGGGGCTGATGAACGTCTACGGCCCCCGGACCGCCGCGTCCGTGCGCGCGCTCCTCGCCGACCCCCGGTTCGCTCCCCGGCGCGGCGGGCGCGTCGACCCGCGCGCCGTGGCCCGGATCGTCGCCGGGGTCGCGCCGCTCACACGCGACTTCGTCGCGGGGGCGGTGACCGCCCTCGCCTTCCCCGACGACGCCAGGCGCCGGGTCCTGCGGGCCGGGCCCGAGATCCGGCGGCAGATCGCCGAGTCCTCCAGGGGCGTCGTCGCGCCAGGTGAGCGCCTGGCCTTCGCGGAGGGGGTCCAGGTCCCGGTGATGACGGGCGGTATGACCCCCATGCTGGGGGCCTTGTACACCGGCATCCTCTCCGCCAAGGCACCCGAGCTCCTGCTCCGGGGCGTGGCGGCCCCGGGGGAGGTCGCCACCGTCCTCGGGGGCATGCCGCACAACATCACCACGGAGATGGACCTGGCGCTGTGGCGCCTCGCGGAGGAGGCCGGCCCCCACCGAGCCCTGCTCGGGGAGACGCCCCCCGGGCGGCTGGCCGAGCTGTACCGCGCCGGGGAGCTGCCCGAGTTCGGGCTCGGCGGCTTCCTGGAACGCTACGGCCACCGGGGCGCGGCCGAGATCGACGTCGGCGTGCCCCGCTGGGCGGAGGACCCCGCGCCGCTGTTCGGGGTGATCGCCAACTACCTGCGGGTGGACGACCCCGACCAGGCGCCGGACCGGCGCTTCGCCCGCGCGGCGGCGGAGGCCGAACGCATGCGGGACGAGCTGGTGTGCCGCGCGATGGAGTCCAGACCGGTGCGGGCCCGGTTGGCCGCGTTCTTCTTCGACCGGGCGCGCGCACTGTCCGGACTCCGCGAGTACCCCAAGTTCGCGTGGCTGTTCGCGATCGGGGAGATGCGGCGCCAGCTCCTCCTGGTCGGGGAGGCCCTGGTGGCCGAGGGGAGGCTGGACGCTCCCGACGACATCATGTTCCTCGACCTGGAGGAGGCCCGGGCGGCGCTGGACGGGGCGGACCGGCGACAGCTCGTCGCCGAGCGCCGGGCGGTGTACACGCGGGAGCGGCGGCGCCGCAGGGTGCCCCCCGTGCTGCTGTCCGACGGGACGGACGTGGAGACGACCCTCCCCGCCCTCTCCACGGGGGACGCGGGAGACGGTGTGCTGGTCGGGGTGGCCGCGTCCGCCGGCACCGCGACGGGTGTGGCCCGGGTGGTCCACGACCCGGTCGGGGCGTCGCTGGGGCCGGGGGAGATCCTGGTCGCGCCCACCACCGACCCGGGATGGACACCGCTGTTCATGACCGCGGGCGGGGTGGTGGTGGAGACCGGTTCGACGGTGGCGCACGGACCGACCGTGGCCCGGGAGTACGGCATCCCCTGCGTGATCTGCGTGCCCGGCGTCACCGAGCTGGTCCGTGACGGAGGGACCATCACGATCGACGGCGGCGCGGGCACGATCCGGCTGGAGGACTGAGGAACGGGGGGCGGGGGGAGGGGAGGGGGCGGGGGACCCCCACCCCCGTGGCCGGCGGCGCACGGGGCCCGCTTCACCCGCGCCGGTCCCCGCCCGCCCCGGGAGGCCGCTCCCCCACCCGGACGACGAGCGCGGCGAGGGCGGCGGCGCCGTCGAGGAGGGACCTCGACCGGGCATCGATGCTCGCGTCCCGGGCGTCCAGCGCGGTCGCCACCTCCTCCCACCGGCGGGCGCGCCGCAGTTCGGGCATCATCGCCCGCAGCGTGGCGACACGGTAGCCGGACAGGCGCAGCTGATGGACGATCCGCGCGTCACGGACGTCGTCGGGGAGGTACCGCCGCGGACCGCGCGGTGAGGAGCGGGGCGGCGCGACGAGGCCTTCGGCCTCCCAGTGCCGCAGTGTCGAGGGGCGCACGCCGAGTGCGGCGGCGAGCTCGGAGATGCCCATGGCGTCCGAGGGGCGCACGTCACCGATCGGTTCGGCGGAGATCAGGCCGGCGGCCGTCCTGGCCAGAGCGAGGTCCCGGCGCTCGGTGTGGAGCCGCGCGTGCGCCGCGTCGAGCAGTGCGAGCGGTTCCGAGCCGGGGCCCGCGTGCACCGCCCGCATGATCCTTTTTGCCTCCACGGGCCCCGTGCCGTGCGCGAGAGCCCGGTAGGCGAGCGCGGAACCCACGTGCGACGCGTCGTAGACCCGGTAGCCGGACCCGGTGCGCGGCACCGGCGGCAGCACACCGTCCCGTTCGAGGTTGCGCACCTGTTGGACCGAGTACCCGGCACGGCGTGCGACGTCCACGGTTCGCAGAACAGCCGACTTGCGACTTCTCACCGGACTGCCTGGGCTTCCTTGAGGCCAAGTCTCCACAAGCACATGAAGTAAATACTAGAAGGCATGACCACAGAAGAGATCATGGAATTCGTCGGCGGCCTCGACGGGGTTCTGACCCTCCGGCCCGGGCCCGGGGACGGTTCGCCCGAGCTCAGCTGGGGCGACACGTTCTTCTACTACGCTCCCGACGGCGAGGTCCCGCGGACGACCCAGCCGTTCGCGACGATCGTGACGAAGGACTACCCGGAGGACACGTCGTCGCGCCTGGACCGCCCCGGCGCCTTCCGCCTGAACATCTCCGCCGGCAAGGACGCCTTCGTCGAGCGGACGGGACGCCAGCCGCGTGACGCGGCCGCGGACGGGGCCGACCCGAGCGAGACCGACGCCCTGATCCCCCACCCCGTCTACGGGGCGCTGGGGTGGCTGTCCGTGGTCGAACCGGGTCCGCGAACGGAGCCGGCCGTGCGGGACCTGCTGGTCACCGCCCACAGCCTGGCCCGCTCGCGCTACGAGCGGCGTGCCGGAGAGGATCCGGCCCGGTAGCGGTCACGCCCGCTCCCGGCAGCGGACCCGGCGGCCGGAGGAGGGGGCACGCCGGTCCGTCGGCGCGGGTGTCCGGGGTCGGCCGGGGCGGAGCCCGGCCGGGGGACGTCACCCGCTGCCCCGGCCCCGCACCCGCTCGGGGCGGTCACTCGGCCTCCGCCTCGGTGAACTTCTTCCGAGCCCGGCCCGCACCCGCTCGGGGGCGGTCACATGCCGCCTCCTCCTCCGTCCCCGCCTCCTCCGCCACCGCCGCCGCTGTGTCCGCCGCCGTCACCGCCGCCCCAGCCCGAACCGCCGGAGCCGCCGCCGTCGCCACCGCTCCCGCCGGTATCCGTGCCGCGGTCGCCGTACGGCACACCGCGGTCGGGGCCCGGGACGCCTGGGTCCGGAGCGCCGTACACCGGCTGCGGGCCGTACCCGGCGGAGGCCGCACGGCCCGGAGCCGCGTGGCCGGGGCTCGGCCGCCCCCGGGGACCCGGACGCGGTCGCCGTCCCGGCCCCGGGCTCGGCGCCCCCGGGTACCGGGGTCCCCGCGCCGGACCGGACCCCGCCCGCAGCAGGGCGACGACCAGCAGGACGACGGCCCCGCAGACCAGCAGGGCGTCGAGGACGTCGAGGGCCATCGGCGCGATGCCGTTGAGCAGGAGGTACCGGTCGGGAGGCAGCCCCGAGGCGATGAGTACCGGGGGGAGGAGGGCGCCGACGGCCTGGAGGAGGGCGGCGGCGAGGAACAGGGCGCCGGCGGTCCGCACCGTGCCGGGGGAGCGGGGCGCCCTGCGGGCGCGCACGAGGGCGACGACCCCGACCGCCGCGACCGGTCCCGCGACGACAACGCCGGTGACGAGGATGCTCAGGATGTACACGTCGGCCTCCTCAGGACGCCCGGTGTGTCGGAGGGACAGGGGGATGCGGCGTTCCGGGGGGACCGTGCGGGTCCGGGACGCGCCTGGTCGCCGCGACCACCAGGAGGAGCAGCCCCGCCGCGGACACGAGGCCGGGCACGAGGGAGACCAGGGTGAACAGGAGCGGGGGGACGGCGCCGTACCCGAGGTCGGTGAAGACGTAGTGGCCGCCGGCCCGGACGAGCCCGCCCAGGAGCGCTCCGACGGTGATGAGCGAGCCGCTCGCGGCCACCGGCCCCTTGCGGCCGGACGGCGCCGCGAAGGCGAGGACCAGGACCACGAGGCCGAGGAGCGCGAGCAGGAGGACGGTCAGCGCGGAGAAGAGGACGGTGAGCAGGGGGGTGCTGGACATGGGGCCTCCGAGGGGCAGGACATCCCGACCCTAACGACGGGTGTGTGCTCCGTACCCGGTTCTGGCTGATTCCGGCCACAGGGGACCGCACCGGCCTCCACCCCGGCACCGCATGCGCGTCCGGCTCCCGACCCGCGGCCCCGCCCGGCCCGCCGTTCCGCGGCCGGACTCCTCCGCGCCGGACGCCGGATTCGCCCCGGTCCACCCCGGAAACACCGGCTCCGTGCCATGATGGCGTGGCATTGCGCCGGTTCGGCGCGGTGCGTAACATCTCTTCGAACCGGTTCGACGATGGACGGGACGGCACTTGCGGATCTCCGATGTGGCCCGGCACGCCGGAGTGTCGCCCAGCACGGTCTCCTACGTCCTCAGCGGCAAGCGTTCGATCTCCGAGGCCACCACGCGCCGGGTGCGGGAGAGCATCGACGCGCTCGGCTACCAGCCCCACGCCGGCGCCCGTTCGCTCGCCAGCCGCCGGAGCAACGTGATCGCCCTGGTCATCCCGTTGCGCGAGGACGTCCACGTCCCCGTCGCGATGCGCTTCGCGGTCTCCGTGGTCACCGCGGCCCGCGCCTTCGACCACGACGTCCTCCTCCTCACCCAGGGGGAGGGGCCCGACGGGCTGCGCCGGGTCGCCGGCAGCGCGATGGTGGACGGCGTGATCGTCATGGACGTGGAGGCCGACGACGCGCGTGTGCCCGTCCTGCGCTCCCTGGACCTGCCGTCCGTCCTGATCGGGGTCCCCGAGGACACCGAGGGTCTGACCTGCGTGGACCTGGACTTCGCGGCCGCCGGTGCGGCATGCGTGCACCATCTGGCGGACCTGGGACACACCGAGGTGGCGTTCGTCGGCCAGCCCCCGTCGGTGTACGAGCGGCGCACGGGGTTCGCCGAGCGCACCGTCGCCGGGTTCGAGGAGGCGGCGGCCGAGCGCGGGGTCGTCGCCACCTCGCACCCCTGCTCCCCCGACACCGTCCGCGAGGTCGTCGGCACGCTGGTCGGGGAGCACCCCGGGGTCACCGGCCTCATCGTGCACAACGAACCCTCGGTGGGCCCGCTGCTCGAGGCGTTCGCGGAGCACGGGCGCACCGTCCCGGAGCTGTCCGTCGTCGCCATCGGGCCGGTGCCGCCCGGAGTCCCGCCGCTGACCTCGGTGGACCTCCCCGCCGAGGAGGTCGGCGCCCGTGCCGTCGGCCTGCTCATGGACAAGATCGAGGGGCCCGCGCACCCGGGGGTGACCCTCCAGGTGCCGAGGCTGACCACGAGGCAGAGCACCGCGCCCCGGCCCTGAACACCGCGCTCCCGCCCGGGGCAGAACGGCGCCGAACGGTGCGGGCCGACAATCCTTTCGGGCGAAAGGGGTCGGGCTCGCCATCCCCGGCGCCGGGCGCCGATCAAACGCGGTCGGGGGCATTGTGCGGATGGGGATGCCTGTTCGGTCACAGGATAGAGGAGAAAGGCGAGGGGGAGGCTGCTTTTCGTGGAAGAGGCGAAAAAAATCATGCCCCTTCGGATTCTCGCAGTTCAGGGAGTTCGGAAAAGAAGGAATGGTTCTCCCGTCCCTGCCCCGGCAATGCTTGGTGTCGGTATTGGCCACTTTTGTTAACAGTGTGGGGGATGGGGACCTTTTCCGGCTGTGGGCCCCGGCCACGGCCCGGGCGATGCGGCAGCGGGGCCCGGTGGTACGTGTTCCCGCCCGGCGCGGTCAGCGGTGGCCGGTGCGCAGGGTTTCGATGAGGGCCGCGATGTGTCCGGCGTCGCCCACCGCCCCGACCTCCAGTGCGAGGGCGTGGACCTGCTCCAGGGCGCGGACGACCTCGCCGCTGCCCGTCCCCGCGTGCAGGACGTGGGTGATCTGCGACCTGGGGTAGCGGCGGTGTCCGCCCAGGGTCTTGACCGAGGACAGGCGGCCGTCCTTCTCCCAGCGGGCGACGGTCTTGGGGTCCACGCGGAACAGGCGGGCGACCTCGCCGGGCGTGAGGAGGTCCTCGGCGGTGTCCATGAGGTCGGGCAGGGACGAAGGGGCGGGCACGGAGCGGTCTCCTCGGTCGGTGGGCGGTGCGGGTGCGGTTCCCGCGTCTGCGGGTGCGTCGGTGTGTCGGTGCGCGGGGATGCGGCGGCGGGGCCGTGGGGGCTCGACCGCCGCACCCGGCTCAGGGGGTCTCGACCACGGCGCGGATCGTGAGCGGGCCCATCGTGGTGCCCCGCCACTCCCACTCCCAGTCCCAGTACACGGTCAGCTCGTCGACCAGGCGCAGGCCGGGGAGCGGGGCCCGGCCGGGCTCTCCCAGGCGCGGATACGGCACTTCCGCGCCGGGCCTGGGGCCGTCGTCCGTCACGCGCACGGTGAGCAGGAACGGGTTCTGGTCGATCACGATGCGCACGCTTCCGCCCGGTTCGCCGCTGAGGGAGTGGCGGTGGGCGTTCGAGACGAGGGCGGCCGTGACGCGTGCGACCCTGTCCGAGGCGGGGCCGAGGACGGTTCCGCGCACCCAGGAGTCCAGGGTCCGGTAGTCGGGTTCGGGGCCGAGGACGATGCCGCTCCGGTGGCGCTCCTCGAAGCGGAGGCGGTGCGGGTACGGAACGGGTTCGGGGTCCGGGCCTGGAGGCGCCGGGGGTGCGGCGGCAGGCTGCATACGTCTCACCTCGTGGTCTCTGTCATCAGGTGGGCCCTGGTCCCGGCGGCCGTCTGCGTCCCCGGCCTCCGGGCCAACTCGTGCCGGGGGGCCGCCCCACCCTGTTCCTCGGTGGACGAAGCGGCCCCGCGTGTCCGGTCCTTCCGGCTCGGATGCGCACCTCCCGACCGGTGGACGGGTGGCCGGGAGCACCCCGTGCCGCCGCATCGTGGCCGGTCCGGGCCCCTCCCGGCGACGACTCTTCCACTTGTGGCATTTCCTGGTCTACATTCATTAGGAAAGACGTTGCCTTTCGTATGCCGTGCGATGACAAACGATAATCCAGCGATATGAGCGATGAGGTGTGGAGAAGTGGATTCCGCACGCGAGCGGTTCGGTCTACTGGTGCGCAAATACCGCCTGCAAGCAGGTATGACGCAACACGAACTGGCTCGGGCTGCCGTGATCGCCCAGAGTACGGTCAGCGAGTTGGAACGTGGTATCAAAGGGACACGGCGTGAGCAAGTGGTACGCATCGACAGGGCGCTTATCGCACACGACGTTCTCGTCAATTCCTGGGACACGGCCTTCTCGCCGTCCGGGATGAACACCTACTTCCGCGATGTCGCCGAGGCGGAGCAGGTCGCGGTGGAGATCCGGGAGTACGCGCTGGGGCTGGTGCCCGGCCTGTTCCAGGTGGCGGAGTACGCCCGGGCCGTCATCCAGATCGGCTCGCCGCACGCCTCCCCGGACGCCATCGAGCAGATCGTCGCGGCGCGGCTGAAACGGCAGGAGATCCTCAAGAGACCCCATCCCCCCAGGGTGACGGTGCTGTTGGACGAGACGCTGCTGCTCCGCCGCTTCTCGGACCCCGGCGTGATGCCGGCCCAGATCACCCATCTGATCAAGGCGTCGCACCGGCCCCGGATCACCCTCCAGGTCGTCCCGATGTGCACAGAGGGCCACGCCGGTCTGGGGGGCGCGTTTATGCTTAGTTCTGCCCCTGACCGTGGCACTTTCGCCTACGTCGAAGGCCACAAAGCGGGCATGTCCCTCAAGGAACCGGAGATCGTGGCCAGCTACGACCGGACCTTCGCGGAGCTGAGGAGCGCCGCCCTGCCGGTTCCCGCATCACGGTCTCTGATGGAACAGATTCGAGGCGATAGCGCATGATGGGCCAGAGCTGGCAGAAGTCCAGTTACAGCAACGGCGACGGCGGGAACTGCGTGGAGGCACGCGTTCACGCGATGGGCGAGACCTGGAAGAAGTCCAGCTACGGCAACGGCAACGGCGGCCACTGCGTGGAGGCCCGGACCGTTTCCGCCGCCTCGCGCGTGCTCCTGCGCGACACGCAGAACCGCGGGTCCGGCCACCTGTCGGTGCCGGTCCGCGAATGGGACGCACTGCGTCTCGCACTCAGCGGTCAGTAGTCCCGCACACAGTTCCGCCCCCTGCCAGGGCTGTTGGCAGGGGGCGGTCGTGTTCTGCTCGACCAGGCTACCCGCAGGTCACCGCCTGTGCCGGTGACCAAAGTCCCCTCCCGGAGCGTCAGGGCGCGGTCGCTTCCCGTACTCGCCCGAGGTCACGCCGCCCCTCTGCCGGACGGCCGCCCCGGTCGGCCCGGTTCCACCGCGAACACCCGTCGGCCCGTCCGCGGCAGGAGCCCTCCGCGCTCCGCGGTGCCCGGCCCGGGGCCGCGTCAGCGGACGCCGAGGAGGTGCTCCAGGGCGAGCTGGTCCAGGCGCTCGAAGTGGTAACCGCGCTCCCCGACC
Organism: Nocardiopsis sp. NPDC006198; assembly: GCF_040613895.1. Taxonomy (NCBI): domain Bacteria; kingdom Bacillati; phylum Actinomycetota; class Actinomycetes; order Streptosporangiales; family Nocardiopsidaceae; genus Nocardiopsis; species Nocardiopsis sp. NPDC006198. The sequence goes on from NZ_JBEXSY010000004.1 coordinate 55,594, forward strand.
TCCGCCAGGTCGATCTCCTCCGCCAGGACGTCGGCCAGGCTCTCCTCCCGGCCCAGCGTCGGCACCGACAGCTCCGGCACGCGCGAGGCCTCCAGTGCGGCCACGACCTCCGGGTCCGCGCGGAACGCCGCGGCCTTCTCCTTGAGGATCAGGTAGTTGCGCATGCACGCCGAGGCGGACTCCCACACCCCGCTCATGTCCTCGGTCCGGGGCGGCTTGAAGTCGAAGTGCCGGGGGCCCTCGTACCCGGCGCTCTCCAGCAGGTCCACGAGGAAGAACGCCTCCTTCACGTCCCCCGCGCCGAACCTCAGGTCCTGGTCGTACTTCACCCCGCGCTGCCCGTTGAGGTCGATGTGGAACAGCTTCCCGGCCCACAGCGCCTGGGCCACGCCGTGCGTGAAGTTCAGCCCGGCCATCTGCTCGTGTCCGACCTCCGGGTTCACGCCCACCATCTCCGGGTGCGCCAACTCGTTGATGAACGCCAGCGCGTGCCCGACCGTCGGCAGCAGCACGTCGCCGCGCGGCTCGTTCGGCTTGGGCTCGATCGCGAACCGCAGGTCGTAGCCCTGGTCGATGACGTACCCGCACAGGATGTCGAACGCCTCGCGCAGCCGGTCCAGGGCCGCGTGGTCGTTCTTGCCCGCCTCCGACTCCGCGCCGTCCATGCCGCCCCAGCACACGTAGGTCTCGGCGCCGAGGGACACCGCCAGGTCGATGTTGCGGATCACCTTGCGGATCGCGTACCGGCGCACGTCCCGGCTGTTGGAGGTGAACCCGCCGTCCCGGAAGACCGGGTGCGTGAACAGGTTCGTGGTCACCATCGGCACCGCGAGCCCGGTCTCCTCCAGTGCGGCCCGGAACCGCTTGAGGATCGCCTCGCGGTCGGAGTCCGAGCTCCCGGGCGGGACGAGGTCGTCGTCGTGGAACGTGATCCCGTGGGCGCCGAGGCCGGCGAGCGCGCGTACCGCGTCGGCGCCGTCGAGGGGGGGCCGCACCGCGTCGCCGAACGTGTTGACGCCGCGCCAGCCCACCGTCCACAGGCCGAAGGTGAACCTGTCCGCGGGCACGGGCCGGTAGTCGCTCATGACGTGTCTCCTGGGGGTAGGGGCCTCCGATCAGTTTGTCTAGACAGACAACTAAATGTCAACGGTGCGGCGGTCCGGTGTCGGGGCCCTGTGCGGTCCGGGGACGGGGACCCGCCCCGCCCGGCCGGGTTCCGGACCCGTTCCCGCCGTGGGCCGGTGCGGGGCGGCGCCGGGGAGCGGTCCCGCCCCCGCACCGGGCGCCGCTCAGCCGGTGACCGGATGCCCGCGCAGGACGGCGACCCCGCCCCCCGGCAGGTTCAACCCCTTCGCCGACGCACCCGACAGCAGGTCCACGGCGTCCGGCCCCAGCCCCAGCCGGGCCGGGTCGATGCGCCGGGACCGGTCGTCGTGGTTGGTCACGAACACCCACGCCCCGTCCGGGCCGACCCGGCGCACCACGTCCAACCCGTCCTCGGGGAACGGGCCCGTGCCCGCCGCCTCGGAGACCACCCGGCCCAACCCGCGGTCCGAGAGCCGGGCCGACACGTACCAGGCCTCACCGGCCCCGTAGCGCCGCCGCGTCACGGCCGGGAACCCGTCCAGCGGCCCGCCCGCGTACCTGGCCACGGCCTCCGCCCCGGCCAGGTGGACGTGCTCGCTCCACGTCGTCACCTCCTCGCGGACCATCCCCAGGTCCATGCCGACCGTCTCCCCGGCGAACATCGGGTACATCTCCTCCACCCGCACCCCCAGCAGGTCCCGCAGCGCCCCCGGGTACCCGCCGGTCCGCACCGTCCCGGAGGGGTCGGCGAGCCCGCTCAGGTAGGTCACCACGAGGGTCCCGCCACCCTCGGTGTAGCGCGCCAACCGCTCCGCGGCCGCGTCCGACAGCAGGTACAGGGCGGGTACCACCAGCAGTGGGACCCGGGGCAGCTCCCGGTCGGGGCGCACGAAGTCCACCGTGCGGCCCGACCGCCACAGCACCCGGTGGACCTGGCGCACCGACTCCAGGTAGTCCACGCTCCGGGAGGGCAGCGACGGGCTTCCCAGCGCCCACCAGGACTCCGGGTCCCAGGTGACGGCGGCGTCCGCGACCACCTCCGCCTCGCTCGCCTCCGCCACACGGGGCAACAGGCTCCCCAGCTCGCACACCTCGCGGAAGATCCGCGAGTCCGGGCCGGCGTGCGGCACCATCCCCGAGTGCCACTGCTCCGCGCCGCCCCGGGAGGCCCGCCACTGGAAGAACATCGCCCCCCGCGACCCCCGCGCCACGTGCGCCAGGCTGTGCCGCACCGTTTCGCCGGGGCTCTTCGGGCGGGTCAGCTCGCCCGTGTAGGTCACACCCGCCGCCTGCTCCATCAGCAGCCACGGCCTGCCCCCTCCCGGGACCCGGGCCGCCCACGAGCGCGCCAGGTCGGCCGCGAACGCGGTCTGCTCCGCGCCGCCCTGCCCCGTCAGGCTGGGGTAGTCGTCCACCGCCACCAGGTCCAGGTGCTCCGCCCAGCGCCACGGGTCCACCGGCACCCAGTCCCCGAACGCCAGGTTCGTGGTCACCGGCACGTCCGGGCGCACCTCGCGCAGCACGTCGCGCTGGTCGAGGAAGTGGTCGAGCATCTCGTCGGACAGGAACCGCCGGAAGTCCAGCACGTGCGCCGGGTTCGGCAGGTACTGCGTGGCGCGCGGCGGCAGGATCTGCTCCCACTCCGAGTAGTGCTGGCTCCAGAACGCCGTCGTCCACGCCTCGTTGAGCCTCCCCAGGTCGTGGTGGTGCCTGCGCAGCCAGTCGCGGAACGCCCGCGCGGTGTGGTCCGAGTGCGACCACGACCCGTACTCGTTGTGGACGTGCCACATCCGCAGCGCAGGATGGCCCGCGTACCTCTCCGCCAGGGCGCGCGCGATCCGCGCCGAAGCCTCCCTGTAGGCCGGGGCGCACACGTCGTAGGTGTCGCGGCTGCCGTGCGTGAGCCGGGTGCCGTCGGCGGTCACCGGCATCGCGTCGGGGTACGCGAGGGTGAACCACGGCGGGGGGGACGCGGTCGGCGTGGCCAGCGCGACGCCGATCCCGGCCTCGCCGAGCCTGTCCATGGTCCGGTCCAGCCACTCGAACCGGTACTCGCCCTCGCGGGGTTCGAGGAGGCCCCAGGAGAAGACGCCCACCGTCACCAGGTTGACCCCGGCGCGGAGCATCAGGTCGACGTCCTCCTCCCGGACCTTCTCGGGCCACTGCTCCGGGTTGTAGTCGCCGCCGAACCACAGCGGGGACGACGGGGCGGCACGGAAGACCGGGGCGGAGGGCGCGCCGGGAGAGGCCGCGGGCCGGGCCGGGGGCGCCACGGGGGGTGTGACGGGCGGGGTCGTGGGCGGCGCGGCCGCGGGCCGGGAGGAGGGAGGGACCGCGGCCGCCGGGGCGGGAGGCGTCGCGGGCGGGGTGGAGGGCGGTGCCGGCGGCGGGGCCCCGTGCGGGCCTCCCGCCGGGTCGGGGCGGTCCGGGGGAGGCGACGGCGGGGTGGGCATGGGGGCTCCTCCTAGGGTGGGCGCGGGCCGGTTCGGCGCGTGGGCCAACAAAGTATGGCGATACCGCGTCCCCCGGCGACACCCCCACGCGAGGAGCCCGCATGTTCGCGACACGTCAGGTCCGCACCCGCCACCCGGTCGCGGACTGGGAGGACGCGCTGGTCACCGGCAGCGGGCTCCTGGGCGCGCTCGTGCACTCCACGGCCGGCCGCACCCGCGTCACCCTCAGCCACGAACGGCTGTTCCTGCCCGTCACGGAGTCCCTGCCCGCCCCGCGCACATCCCGGGTCCTGCCCGAGGTCCGGCGGCTCCTGCTCCGCGGGCGCTCACGGGAGGCCGCCGCGCTCATCGTCCGGACGGCGGCCGAGGAGGACCCCGGGTACGCGCAGACCCGGTGGATCGACCCGCTGGTGGGGGCGGCCGTGCTGTCGTTCGTCCCGTTCAGGCCGCGGTCGGGCCCGGTGGAGCGCCGGTGCGACCTGGACACGGGCCTGGTCACCGAGGACCTGCCGGGCGGTGTCGTGCACCGGGTCCTCGCCTCCCGCCCCGACCACGCGGTGGCCGTGGAGATCACCTCCGCCGGGGCGCTCACGGGCGCGGGACCCGGTGACGGCCCGGGGGCGGGCGACCGCGCCGGGGGCGGTGCGGCGGACCCCGGGTACGTGCCCGCCGCGGCCGTTCCCGAGGGCGGGACCGGCGGGGGCGGATTGGACGGGCTGTTGCGTCTCACCCTCCTGGAGGAGAGCCCGCCGGTCCGTCTGGCGGTGGAGTCCGAGACGGCCCCCGGGCTGATGGCGTTGCGCGTCGGCTTCCCCGAACGCCCGCCCGGAACCCTGCCGGGGTACACGGTGACCTGCGACGTCGTCGCCGAGGGCGGGAGCGTCCGCGTCGTGGAGGACGGCCTGGAACTCCGGGGCGCCACCCGCGTCAGGCTGCTCGCCCGCGTGCACGTGCCCGCCCCCGGGCCGCCACCGGCGCCGGGGCCCCCGTCCCGCCCGGGGCCCCCGTCCGACCAGGGGACCGTCGGCGTCCCGCCCGTGCCGGCCGCCCCGGGGACCGCCGGGCCCGGCGTCCCCCGCGGCACTCCGGCCTCCGGTGCCCCCGGCGCTCCCCCCGCCGTGGACTTCGAGGGGATCCTCGCCCGCAACCGGGACGTGCACGGTGAGCTGATGGACCGGTTCCGGCTCCGCCTCGGCGGCTCCGGAGGACGCCCCGCCCCCGGGCGCGCCGGGAACCGCGACGGCGCCCCCGTCGGAGCGCCCCTCGGCGAGGACCTCCTGGAGGCGGGCCCCACCCCCGACCTGATCGCCCGCCTGGTCGACGCCGGACGGTACGCCGTCATCTCCAGCTGCGGCGACCTCCCGCCCACCCTCCAGGGGGTGTGGAGCGGCACCTACGACCCGCCGTGGCGTTCGGGGTACACCTTCGACGGCAACCTCCCCTCCGCCGTCGCCGCCCTCCACGCCACCGGCACGCCCGAGCTGATGACCGGCGTGTTCGACCTCCTCGACGGCATGGCCGACGACCTCGCCGAGAACGCCCGCCGCCTCCACGGCTGCCGGGGGGCGGTGCTCCCCGCGCACGCCTCCACCTCCGGGCGGCACAACCACTTCGGCCCCGAGTGGTGCCTCACCTGCTGGACGGCGGGGGCCGCGTGGATGTCCCGCCTCTACTGGGACCACTACTCCCACACCCGCGACCGCGCCTTCCTGCGGGACCGGGCCCTGCCCTTCCTCACCGCGGCCGGGGAGTTCTACGAGGACTTCGTCACCGCCGACGGCCTCGTCCCCTCCTACTCCCCGGAGAACACCCCCGGCGACGGTGACGGCCAGGCCGCCGTCAACGCCACCATGGACGTCGCCGCCGCCCGCGACCTGGTCCGCAACCTCGTACGCGCCCACCGCGTCCTCGACGGGTCCGCGCCCGGAGGCCGCAGGAACCGCGGCGCCCGCCGCTGGCTGGAGCTCGGGGCCCGCCTGCCCGGCTACCGGGTCGCCCGCGGCGGTGAACTCGCCGAGTGGGCCGGACCCGCGGCCCCCGGGGCGGTCGAGCAGACCGAGAACCACGCCCACCGCCACGCCTCCCACCTCTACCCGCTCTGGTACGAGACCGACCCGGCTCTCGCCTCGCCCCGCCTGCGGGCGGCGGCGGTCCGCGCGGTCCGCGCCCGCCTCGGATGGTGGCGCGGCCAGGAGGCCGACGAGATGGCGTTCGGCCTCGTCCAGCTGGGGCTGGCGGCGGCCAACCTGGGGCTGGCCGGGGAGGCGCACGAAACCCTCGGCCTGCTCGCCACCCGCTACTGGCGGCCCACCCTGGTCCCCACCCACAACAGGGGAGCGCTGTTCAACGTGGACATCGGCGGCGGGTTCCCGGCGGTCGTCGCCGCGATGCTCGTCCGCTCCTGCGAGGGCCGCCTGGACCTCCTTCCCGCCCTGCCCCCGGACTGGCCCGGCGGGCGGGTCGAGGGCCTGCGGGCGCGCGGCGGGATCATCGTCGACAGCCTCGACTGGGAGGGCGGCGCCGCCCGCGCCGAGCTGCGCTCGGTGGAGCCGCGCACCGCCGTGGTCGGCTTCCCCGACGGGACCCGGCGCACGGTCCGGGTCGGACCGGAACGGGCCGTCGGGGTCGTCTTCCGGACGGGGGTCGGCCACGGCCCCGCGGGCGCCTCCCCGGGCCGCTCCGGGCCGCGCCCCTGAGGGGGAGGGGCCGGCGCCGGAGGCGCCCGCCGTTCCGGCGCGCCGGGACGGCGGGCGGGGCCCGCGGGCACTCCGTCCACGTGTCCCCAGGACCGGCGGGACCGGGCGCGGGGAGGCGGTTCCGTGTCGTAGTCGAAGCGCTTCGAAATTAGTGCCACAACACCCCTTGCCGCTACTTGGTCGCCTCATCAGACTCATGGTGAATTCGCGCCTGCCCCCGGGCCCCGGATTTCCCGGCGGCGGACGTTTCCCCCCACCGAGGAGCCCGCACATGCCTCCGCACCCGTCCGGACCCGCCGGACCCCCCGAACCGTCCGAACCCCCCGAACTCTCCACCCGCTCGCGGCGGTTCCTGGCCGCCGCCGCCGCGACGGTGTTCGCCGCGACGGCCGCCGCGGCCGCCGTGACCACCGCCGACGCCGCCCCCTCCGGGCCGTCCCCCGCACAGGACGCGTACACGTGGGACAACGCGCAGATCGCCGGCGGGGGGTTCGTCCCCGGCATCGTCTTCAGCGAGACCGAACCCGGCCTGGCCTACGCCCGCACCGACATCGGCGGCGCCTACCGCTGGGACACCGCCACCGAGCGCTGGGACCCCCTGCTCGACTGGGTGGGCTGGGACGACTGGGGCTGGACGGGCGTGGTGAGCATCGCCACCGACCCCGTCGACCCCGACCGCGTCTACGCGGCCGCGGGCACCTACACCAACGACTGGGACCCGAACAACGGGGCCATCCTGCGCTCCGACGACCGGGGCGAGACCTGGGAGGCCACCGAGCTGCCGTTCAAGCTCGGCGGCAACATGCCCGGTCGCGGCCTGGGCGAACGCCTCGCCGTGGACCCCAACGACAACAGCATCGTGTACTTCGGGGCCCGGGGCGGCCACGGGCTGTGGCGCAGCACCGACTTCGGTGTGACCTGGGCCGAGGTGGAGGAGTTCCCCAACCCCGGCGACTACGTCCAGGACCCCTCCGACGGCACCGGGATGGCGAGCGACGTCACCGGGGTCACGTGGGTCGTCTTCGACCCGTCCAGCGGCACGCCCGGCGAGCCCACCCAGGACGTCTACGCGGGCGTCGGGGACCTCGACGACCCCCTCTACCGGAGCCGGGACGGCGGACAGAGCTGGGAACCCGTCCCCGGGGCGCCCACCGGGTTCCTGCCCGCGCACGCGGTCGTGGACCACGAGGGCGGGCAGCTCTACCTCGCCACCACCAGCACGCCCGGCCCCTACGACGGCGACTCCGGCGACGTGTGGCGGCTCGACACCGCCGGCGGCGGGTGGACGCGCATCAGCCCCGTGCCCTCCGACTCCGCGGACAACTACTTCGGCTACGGCGGACTCACCGTCGACCGGCAGGACCCGGACACGCTGATGGTCGCCACCCAGATCTCCTGGTGGCCGGACATCCAGATCTACCGCAGCACCGACCGGGGCCAGACCTGGACCCAGGCATGGGAGTACAGCTCCTACCCCGAGCGCGAGACCCGCTACGACATGGACATCTCCACCGCGCCCTGGCTCGACTGGGGAGGCGCCGGGACGCCCCCGGAGACCCAGCCCAAGCTCGGCTGGATGACCCAGGCCATGGCCATCGACCCGTTCGACTCCGACCGGTTCATGTACGGCACCGGCGCCACCGTCTACGGCAGCGACAACCTCACCAACTGGGACGACGACACCGTCTTCGACATCGAGGTGAAGGCCCACGGCATCGAGGAGACCGCCGTCAACGACCTGATCAGCCCGCCCGAGGGGGCGCCCCTCCACTCGGCGATGCTCGACCTCGGCGGCTTCACCCACGAGGACCTGGACACCGTCCCGGACCGGATGTTCCACGAGCCCCACTGGGGCGCGGGGACCGCTCTCGACTTCGCCGAACTCGCCCCCGCGACCATCGCGAGGGTCGGCGGCGGAGCGGACGACGCCGCCATCGGCCTGTCCACCGACGGCGGCGACAGCTGGTGGGCGGGACAGGAGCCCGCCGGGGTGACCGGCGGCGGCACGGTCGCGGTCGGGGCCGACGGCTCATCGATCGTCTGGAGCCCGGACGGGACAGGGGTGCACGTGTCCACCACCAGCGGTTCGTCGTGGACGGCCTCCACCGGGGTCCCGGCCGGGGCACGGGTCGAGGCGGACAGGGTGGACCCGGACGTGTTCTACGCGGTCGCCGGGGGGACCTTCTACACCAGCACGGACGGCGGGGCCGCCTTCACGGCGCGCTTCGACGGTCTGCCCGCCGAGGGCAACATCCGCTTCGGCGCGGTGCCCGGCCACACCGGGGACGTGTGGGTCGCCGGAGGGGCCGGCGACGACTACGGGATGTGGCGCACCACCGACGCGGGCACGTCCTTCGAGCGTGTCGAGGCGGTGGACGAGGGCGACGCGGTCGGCTTCGGCGCCCCCGCGCCGGGGTCCGACTACCCGGCGGTCTACACCAGCTCGCGGATCGACGGCGTGCGGGGGATCTTCCGCTCCGACGACGCGGGCGCGACCTGGGTCCGGATCAACGACGACCGGCACCAGTGGGGCTGGACGGGGGCCGTGGTGACCGGTGACCCGAACGTCTACGGCCGGGTCTACATCGGCACCAACGGCCGGGGCATCGTCTACGGCGACCCGGCCTAGCGCGGGGGGCGCGGGGGCCGGGGATCTCTCCCCGGCCCCCGCGCCTCCGCCACACCACGACGGCAACGGATGTACATGCAGTACATTGGTGGCATGAACGAGCCAGTGACAGCCACGATGTCGGAGGTGCGCAGACACCTCGCCGACACCATCGACCGTGCCCGCCACGACCGCACACCGACCTTCATCACCCAGCGGGGCAGGACCACAGCGGTCCTGCTCGACGCCGACGAGTACCGCCGCATGCTCCACATCGTGCGGTCGGCCGAGGACGCGTGGCTCCACCGGCTCGCGGACGAGGCCGAGCTCGAGGGACGGGAGCAGTCCGTCTCCCTGGAGGAGATGGCCGCTCAGCTCGCCCGAGGGGACACGTGATCAGGCACCTCACCCGCTTCACGCCCGCGGCCCAGCGCAGGATGCGCGGGATCCCCCGGGACGGGGCCGTCCGGATCCTGCGCCGACTGTCCGAGCTCCAGCACGCCCTCGACGACGGTGACACCAGTGCTCCGGACATCAGGCCCCTGTCGGGCCACCAGGGCCGGTGGCGACTGCGCGTCGGCGCCTACCGGGCCGTCTACACCCTGGACAAGGACGACGACGGTCAGCCGATCGTGTGGGTCTGGGCCATCACGGTCGGCGATCGCCGGGACGTCTGCCGGCAGGACCCCTGAAGCCGCTCGGGGCTCTCGGACGATCCGCGCCCGGCGCGCCCGTCCGGCCGGGACGGGCGCGCCGGGGCCCCGCTAGCCCTTGACGGCGCCGATGATGACGCCCTTCGTGAAGTGCTTCTGCACCAGGGGGTAGATGAACGTGACCGGCACCAGGGCCACCACCACGATGGCCATCTGGATGGCCAGGTTGGGCGCCGACGCCGTCCCCTGGACCGCGTCGCCGATCACCGAGCTCGAACTGATCTGCTGTCCCTGCTGGACGTACTGCCGCAGCACCAGCTGCAGCGGCCACCTGGCGTTGTCGTTGATGTAGAGGATCGCGTTGAAGAAGGCGTTCCAGTAGCCCACCGCGTAGAACAGCCCGACGACGGCGGTGACCCCCTTGGACATGGGCAGGACCAGGCGGGTCAGGATCGTCCACTCGCCGGCCCCGTCCACCCGGGCGCTGTCGGCGATCTCCCCCGGCAGGTTCATGAAGAACGCGCGCATCACCACCAGGTTGAACGCGTTGACCGCCGTCGGCAGGATCAGCGACCAGTAGCTGTCGATCAGTCCGAGGTCGCCGACCAGCAGGTACAGCGGGATCATGCCGGGTGCGAACAGGAACGTCAGCAGGACCGCGAAAAGCAGCGGCCGGTGCCACAGCGAACCCGGCTGGGACAGCCCGTACGCGGCCAGGACCGTGGCGGCCAGGCTGACGGCGGTGCCGACCGCCGTCACCCCCAGGCTCACCAGCACCGCCCGGGACACGACGCCGCCGCCGAACAGGTCGGCGTAGGCCTGGAGGGAGAAGCCCTGGGGCACCATGACGAGCCCGCCCGCGGCGTTCACCGCGGAGGCGGGGGACAGGCTGGTCAGGACCACGACGTAGAGGGGGAAGACGATGACGGCCGCGATCGCCGCCAGCGTGGTGTTCTTCGCTGCGCGGGCGGGGAGGCTCGGGCGTTCCGCCCACACGGGGCGGTCCTTGAACAGTGTGCTCATGCGCGTCGGTAGATTCCGTTTTCGCCCATCTTGTGGGCCAGCTTGTTGGCCAGCAGGATCAGGACCAGGCCGACGACGCCCTTCACGAGGCCCGCGACCGCTCCCGCACTGAAGTTCCCCGTGACCAGTGTCTGGTGGTAGATGAAGGTGTCCAGCACCTCGGAGACCTGCGCGCCGAAGGCGTCCCTCTGCAGGTAGAACTGCTCGAACCCGACGTTGAGGATGTCGCCGATCTTGAGGATCAGCAGCAGGACGATGACGGGTCTCAGGCCCGGCAGGGTGATGTGCCACATGCGCTGCCAGCGGTTGGCGCCGTCCACGGCCGCCGACTCGTAGAGGTTCTGGTTGATGGCGGCCAGCGCGGCGAGGAAGATGATCGTCCCCCACCCCGCGTCCTTCCAGACCATCTGGGAGGTGACCACGAACAGGAACGCGTCGGGGTCGCTCATGATCTCCAGCGGCGCGTACCCGTTCTGCCGCAGGAGCTGGGAGAACAGCCCGGCCCCGCCCAGGATCTGCTGGAACAGGGTGACGACCAGGACCCACGAGAAGAAGTGCGGCATGTAGACGATGCTCTGGAGGAGCAGCCGCAGCCTCGGCGTCATGACGCTGTCCAGCAGGATCGCCAGCGCGATGGGGATCGGGAAGAAGAACACCAGCTGGACCGCGGCGATGACCAGGGTGTTGCCCGCGGCGCTCCAGAAGCGCGGGTCGGTGAACAGCCGCTCGAACTGGGCGAACCCGACCCACGGGCTGCCGAGGAGGCCGTCCCAGGGGTTGTACTCCTGGAACGCGATGACGTTGCCGAGCGTCGGCGCGTAGTGGAAGACGGCGAGCAGCCCGAGCGCCGGGACCGTCATCAGCAGGAGCTGCCAGTCGCGGCGCAGTCGGGCGCGCAGCGGCGCGCGGGTCGGGCGCCTCACGTCGGGGACGGTCCGGGCCCGTGCCCGGCCCCCGCGTTTCCGGGACGCGGGGGCCGCCGTCCGCGGCGTGCGCGGACCCCGGCCGGACCCGGGTCCGGCCGCGAGACCGTTCGCGGCGCCGTGCCGGAGGCCGTCCACGGGGGCGCCGGTCCGCTCAGTCACGGCCGTGCTCCTGGAGGACCCCCATGTAGAACTCCCGGCCCTCGTCCCCGCCGTCGCGCCGCCAGTCCGCGACGGCCCGGTCCAGCTGTCCGAGGTCCTCGCGCCCGCGGATGATGTCCTCGACCTTGTCGGTCATGGGGGTCTCCGCGCCGGAGAAGCGCTCGGGGCGCTGGATGCGGATGCCCGCGAACGGGTCCTCCTCGGTGAACTGGGCGGCGTGGTTGTACCAGGTGGTCTTCCACTCGACGAAGTCCGGGTACTGGCTCTCGGTGATCGCCTGGGGGCGCCCGCTCAGGAAGTAGTAGCCGTCGTTGACCTCGCCGTTGCCCAGGTCGGTCAGCTGGGGCGCCCCCCGGTCGGAGCGCTCGTGGTGGACGCCCTCCTCGCCGTACCGGTAGTCCATGTACTCCTGGGTGCCGAACGGCGCCGCGCAGAAGTCGAGGATGCCGAGGACCTCCTCGATCTGCTCCGGCTCCATCCCCCTGCGCACGAACACGGACTGGGCGGAGGGGTCCGCGGTGTGCATGACGGGGTCCCGGCCGGAGTCGCCGAACACCGGCATCAGGTCCAGGCGGAAGCCGGGGTGGTCGCCGAGCATCGCCGCGTACGCCTCGTGCCAGGCGCCGATGCCGTCCTGGTTGAAGACGATCTGACCGGAGTTGAGCAGCTCCTTGGAGTTGTCGGCCTGGGCGACGATGTCGGGGTGGACGAGTCCGGCGTCGAAGATCCTGCGCATGTACTCGACGCTCGCCCGCCACTCGTCCGTCTCGAACATGTGGATGAGCTCGCCGTTCTCGTAGCGCCACTGCTTGGGGGCGCCGAACACCTGGCGGATGCTGAGGTTGAAGTCGCCGAACGCCCACCGGTTGCCGTCGGGGTCGTTGATCTCCTCGCCGATCGCGAACAGGTCGTCCGGGCTGGTGGGCGGCTCCAGGCCGTACTCCTCCAGCAGGTCGCGCCGGTACAGGACCCAGTTGCTGAACGGCTCGGACGGCCAGGGCACGCCCTGGAGCTGCCCGTTGAAGACGTTCCAGCGCCAGGCGTCGCTCTCCAGGTTGGCCAGCAGGGGGTAGGCGGCGGCCGCGTCGCCGGCCAGGTACGGGGTCAGGTCCTCGAAGAGTTCGCCCACGGCCCGGTTGAACTGGGGGATCAGGTTGATGACCCAGTCGGGGAACATCGTGATGTCGGCGACGTCGCGTCCGGCGATCACCGCGTTCATCTTGTCGATGATCGTGTTGCCGTCCTGGAAGTTGAACCTGACCGTCGAGCCGAGCCGGCCGTTGACGTGGTCGAAGAACGAGTTGTTGCCCAGCCCCGGAGGGATCGGCCCCCACATGGGGGTCATCGCCGTGTACTCGCCGCCGCGTCCCCGCGGCTCGGACACCGCCCGGAGGAACGTGTCGGGGTAGGCCGTGAACCCGGAGGGCGCGCCGTGCAGCCCCTCGATGTCGGGGGAGACGCCCTCGAAGGGGATGTAGGTGGGGATCAGGTCGTCCAGGGAGGTGGCGGCCGCGGCGGAGCCGCCGCCTCCGCCGCCCGATCCCGACGAGCAACCGGAGAGCACGCCCGCCGAGAGGGCGGCCGCGGTGGAGGCTCCCATGAGGCCGAGGAAGCGCCGGCGGCCGGGCATGGGAAGCAGGGGGGTGGGGGGCATAGCGTCGTTCCTTCGGTCGAGCAGGCCGGAGCCCAGGGGGGTAGGAAACGAAGGGCCATTTTGCTATGAATTAGTTGGCCGTTTAGACAAACAAATTACTGCACTGTGATGTGGCACACAAGATCCCTTCGACGTCGAAGTCGAAGCGGTTCGATTTCGAGGGGCATTGCCTCCGCGCACGAGAGACGGAACCCCCCATGAGCACGCATGCGACCGTCCCGCCCCACCGGGACCCCGGCCTCCCCGACGAACTCCGCCTGGACGACCTGCTCAGCCGCCTCACCACCGACGAGAAGATCGGGCTCCTGCACCAGCACCAGGCCCCCGTCGAGCGCGTCGGCCTCGGCCCCTTCCGCACCGGCACCGAGGCGCTGCACGGCCTGGCCTGGCTCGGCCCGGCCACCGTCTACCCGCAGGCCCTCGGCCTCGCCAGCGCCTGGGACCCCGACCTGCTCCGCCGGGTCGGGGAGGCCACCGCCGACGCGGTGCTCGCAAGCCTGGACCGGGGGGCCGGACGCAACGTGTGGGCGCCCGTGGTCAACCCCCTGCGCGACCCCCGCTGGGGGCGCAACGAGGAGGGGTACTCCGAGGACCCGTGGCTGACCGGCCTCCTGGCGACCGCCCACGCGCGCGGCCTCGCCGGGAACGGCGCCCGGCTCCGCACCGCGCCGACCCTCAAGCACTTCCTCGGCTACAACAACGAGGAGGACCGCTGCGTCACCTCCAGCGACCTGCCGCCCCGGGTCCTGCGCGAGTACGAGCTGCCCGCGTTCCTGCCCGCACTGGAGGACGGGGCGGCCGTCGCCGTCATGCCCTCCTACAACCTGGTCAACGGGCGTCCCGCCCACCTGAGCCCGCTCATCGGCGAGATCCTGCGCCCGGCCGCCCCGGACCACGTCCTGGTGGTCAGCGACGCCTACGCCCCCGCCAACCTGGCCGGGCTCCAGGCCTTCCACCCCGACCCGCCGACCGCCTACGCGCACGCCCTCCGCGCCGGGGTCGACAGCCTCACCCAGGACGACGACCGCCCCGACGGCCCCCTCGGGCACGTCCGGGAGGCGCTGAGGCGGGGACTGCTCACCGAGGCCGACATCGACCGCGCCGCCCGCCGCGTGCTGTCGATCCGGCTCAGGCTCGGCGAGTTCGACCCCGCCCACCCGGCGGGCCCGGACGGCGGGGGCGACCCGGGCGCCGGGGACCGCGCAGAGGGGGGCGGAGGCGCCGCGGAGCCGCCGGGCGGGGCCCAACCCGCCGGCGCGTACACGGACGACACCCCCGCGCACCGGGCGCTCGCCCGCGAGGCCGCCACCCGCTCCCTCGTCCTGCTCCGCAACGACGGGCTGCTGCCGCTGCGCGGCGTGCGCCGTGTCGCCGTCATCGGCCAGCTCGGCGACACCGTGCTGGAGGACTGGTACAGCGGCACCCTGCCCTACGCCGTCACCGCGCGGGCCGGCATCGCCGAACGGGTCGAGACCGTCTTCTGCGAGGGCGCCGACCGGATCACGCTCGACACCGACGGCGGACGGGTGCTCGCCCCGGCCGGCGGCGGACCCCTGGAGGTGGCCGCCCCCGGACACGGGGACGGAACCGGCTTCGACCTCCTGGACTGGGGCGGCGGAGCCCGCGCGCTGCGCTCCGCCGGGACCGGCCTGTACGTGGACGAGCAGCCGGACGGCACCCTCGCCTGCACCGCGCCCGGACCCGGGACCTGGGAGGTCCGCCAGACCTTCCGGTTCGAGGAGCGCGCCGACGGCCTGGCCTGCCTCGTCCAGGTCCACAGCGGACGCCGTGTCGCCGTCGGCGCCGAAGGGGTCCTCCGGCTCACCGACGACCCCGCCGGGGCCGCCGGGTTCCGGGTCACGGGGCTGGGCACGGGGGCGGCGGAGGCCGCCCGGGCCGCCGCGTCCGCCGACGTCGCCGTCGTCGTCGCGGGCGACCACCCGATGGTGAACGGGCGCGAGACCGAGGACCGGACCGACCTCGACCTGGCCGCCGCGCAGGAGCGGGTCCTGCGCGCCGTGCACGCCGCCAACCCGGCCACCGTGCTGGTGCTCAGCAGCGGCTGCCCGTTCGGCGTCACCTGGGCCGACGACCACCTCCCCGCGATC
Source organism: Nocardiopsis sp. NPDC006198 (assembly GCF_040613895.1). NCBI lineage: Bacteria > Bacillati > Actinomycetota > Actinomycetes > Streptosporangiales > Nocardiopsidaceae > Nocardiopsis > Nocardiopsis sp. NPDC006198. Next base: position 70,960 of record NZ_JBEXSY010000004.1, read on the forward strand.
CTCTGGTCGGCCCACGGGGGCCAGGAGTACGGGAACGCCCTCGCCGACGTGCTCTTCGGCGACGCCGAGCCCTCCGGCAGGCTCACCCAGACCTGGTACCGGTCCGCCGACGACCTCCCCGGCCCGCTCGACTACGACATCATCGGCGCGCGCGGCACGTACCTGTACTTCGAGGGGGACCCCCTCTACCCGTTCGGTCACGGCCTCGGCTACACACACGTCGAGTACGCGGCCCCCGCCGTCACCGTCGACGGCGGCCGGGTCACCGTCACCGTCATGGTCGTCAACACCGGACCCCGCCCGGCGGACGAGGTCGTGCAGGTGTACACGCGGCAGCTGGCCTCCCGGGTGCGGACCCCGCTGCGCGCGCTGCGCGGCTTCACCCGTGTCCGCGTCGAACCCGGCGGCGGCGCCGTGGCCACGGTGTCGTTCGACGTGGAGGACCTCGCCCTGTGGGACACCACCCGCGACAGGTTCGTCGTCGAGGAGGCGCCGCGCGAGGTGCTCGTCGGACGCTCCGCCACGGACATCCGGACCACGGCCGCCCTGAACGTCCCGGGGGAGGCCATCCCTCCCCGCGACGCGTACGCACCGTGGTCGGCCACCGGGTACGACGAGGCCCGGGGCACCGCGCTGTGCCCGCTCACCCCCGAGCGCGGCGACGCGGTGCGGGCGCGGGCGGACGGCGCCTGGGCGGCGTTCCACGACGTGGACCTCGGCACGGGGGCCGCCGCCTGCCACCTGTCGGTCAACGCCGGACACGCCGCCACCGTGCGCCTGCGCCTGGACGACCCCGGCGACGGGCCGACCCTCGCCGTCGTGGACGTTCCGGCGGACCAGGACCGCTACGGCTTCACGGCCGTCCGCGCGCCCCTGCTCCCCGACGGCGTGCCCGCCCGCGGGATCCGCGACGTCTACCTGGTGTTCGAGCGCTCCGGCACGGCGGTCGCCACCCTGGGGTTCTCGCGGGACTGACACCGGGCGGGACCCGCCGCCCGGCGCCCCGGCCCGGGGACGGACACGTCCGTCCCCGGGCCCGGCCGGAGGGGGACCGACGCGCCCGCGGAGCCGTTCGGCGCCGCCGACCACGCCACCCGCCTCGACCGACGCGCCCGCGGAGCCGCCCGCCGTTCCGCGGATCCGCGGGCCCGCCTACGAGCCGCTCTGGACCGCCGCCGCCCGGGCGGCCCCCGGCGCGGGGAGCGGCAGCAGGCCGACGTCGAGCGCGTGGATCATCGAGGCGGCCGCGCCGCGGGCCGCCGCGCTCAGGCCCAGGGCCGACAGTTCGATCCGGCAGCCGCCCGCCCCCGGAGCGAACACGTTCGCCACGACCTCCGCGCGGCAGCCGGGCAGCAGCCACGGTCCCATCGGCACGAAGTACCCGCCCAGCAGCACCACGCTCGGGTTGGTGACGTTGACGAGCGTCGACAGTCCCCGGCCCAGCCACATGCCCGCCCGCTCCAGCGCGCCCACGGCGACGCCGTCACCGCTTCCGGCCCGCTCCACCGCCACCGACGCCAGTTCCGCGACGTCGCTCCCCGACAGGGGGCGGTCCGGCACGCGGTCGGGCACGGCCTCGCGCACGATCGCGCCGATGCCCGCCAGCGACTCCAGGCAGCCGCGGCGTCCGCAGGCGCACTCCGGGCCGTCCGGGGCGAGCGCCAGGTGGCCCACCTCGCCCGCGAACCCGCCCGCGCCCCGCAACAGCTCGCCGCCGGCCAGGATGCCCGCGCCGATCCCCACCTCGCCGGTCACGTACGCCAGATCCGGCGTGCCCGCGAAGGACCCCACCCGGTACTCCGCCATCGCCGCCAGGTTCGCGTCGTTGTCCACGTGGACCGGCACCCCACCCGCCCCCGCCGTACGCAGCAGGTCCTCCACCCGGTCCCGCAACCGCACGCCCTGCCAGCCCAGGTTGGGCGCGCGGGTGACGGTCCCCGCGGGCGCGTCGATCAGCCCCGGCACGGCCACACCCGCCGCCACCACGGCGCGCCCGCTGAGCGGCGGGGACTCCATGGTCTCCCGCAGCGTCCGCGCGATGCGCCGCGCGCACGCCTCCGGCCCCGCCGAGCGCGCGTCGAAGGGGACGTGGCGGCCCACGAGTTCGTTCCGCAGCAGGTCCACGGCGACCACCGACAGGTAGTCGACGTTGACCTCCAGGCCGACCGCGGCCACCGACGAGTCGTCCAGCGCCAGCAGCACGCCCGGACGGCCCACCCTCTGCCGCGAGGTCTCCCCGGTCTCCAGGACCAGCCCCCGCGCCATCAGGTCGGCGACCAGGCTGGACACGGTGGTCTTGTTCAGGCCCGTCGCGGACGCGACCGCCGAGCGCGAACACGGGGCCAGCTCGCGGACCGTGCGCAGCACGACGCCCAGGTTGGTCTCGCGGACCGTCTGGAAGCTGACCGTTCCCGAACCGACCGTCACCGGGTCCCCCTCGCGTCGCCGGCGCCGCGCGCCGTGCCCGGATCGTACAGGGGCCGCGGAGGGGGCGCGGAAACCCGGTTGCGCCGTTCCCGGCCCTCTGGTGGAATCCCGACCATGGTTCCCCCCGACGTCTTTCGCGACCAGCCCGCGCTCCACGGGACGAAGGTCCGGCTCGTGCCCCTCGACGCCGAGAGCGGCGAGGCCCTGGTCGGTCCGACGGTGGACATGGACCCCGAGGTCCGCCGGTTCACGGGGACCCACCGCCGGTTCACCGAGGACGTGCTGCGGAGGTGGTACGCCACCCGCCCCGACCACCACGACCGCGCCGACTGGGTGATCGTGTCGCGGGAGGACGGGACGGCCGTGGGCGACTGCGCGCTCCTCGGACTCGACCCGGACAACGCCTGCGCCGGGTACCGGATCGCGCTCAACGACATGGCCTTCACCGGGAGGGGCTACGGGACCGAGGCCACCGGCCTGGTGCTGGAGTACGCGTTCACGGTGGCCGGTCTGCACCGGGTGGGCCTGGAGGTGTTCGCGTTCAACGCCAACGCCCAGAAGTCCTACGCCCGCTCCGGTTTCGTCAGGGAGGGCGTCCGGCGCAAGTGCCTGCGCTGGAACGGGGAGTGGCACGACGCCGTCCTCATGTCGGTCCTCGCCGAGGAGTACGAGGAGCTGCGCGCCTCCCGGGGGCGCTGAGGGGCGCGGGGCGTGCGGCGGCCGTCCCTGCCGGTCTCGTAGGCTCGTGCGCATGCCCGTACCTGACTTCCTCCTCGCGCTGCGCGACCACGTCGGCCACGGTCTCCTCCCGCTCGTGGGGGTCACGGGGGTGGTGATCGGCGAGAACGGCGACATCCTCCTGCACAGGCGCGCCGACGACGGCCGCTGGGCCGCGCCCGGCGGCATCCTCGAACCCGGGGAGCAGCCCGCCCGCGCGGTCGTGCGCGAGGTGTGGGAGGAGACCGGCCTGGAGGTCGAGGTCGAGAGGCTGGCCAGCGTGGTCGGCCAGGAGCCCCACACCTATCCCAACGGGGACCGGGTCCAGTTCCTCGACCTGGCCTTCCGCTGCCGCGTCGTCGGCGGCGCCCCCGACGCCGGTGGGGACGAGACCCTGGAGGTGCGGTGGTTCCCGCCGGACGCGCTGCCGGAGATGCCGCAGCGCGTCCTCGACCGCATCGCGAACGCCCGCGCCGACGACCCCGCCCCGTACTTCGTCGTGTAGGGACGCAGGCTCCGGGCCTCCGCGAGCCAGGGCGCCGCGACACGCCGGAGGCGGGTCCACCGCCCCGGGCGGCCCGCGCCCCTAGGGTGTTCCGGGTCCGACACCGCCCGGCTGGGCGACCGTTTCGAGAGGCTTGACTTTCTCGAACAAGAGTTCGATAGGCTGCCCGCGTGAGTCTCCTGAACGAACACATCGACGTACGTTCCACCCGGGGCGGCACCCCCGCCCGGTTCACCTGGCGCGGTCGCACCTTCCGGGTGCGCAGGATCATCGGGGACTGGCCCGCCCGCCCCGAAGTGCCCGGAACACCCGCCACCCAGGTCCACCTGCTCCGCGTCTCGGCCGAGTCCGAGGCGGGGGAGCCCAGCATCATCGACATCACCCGCGACGTCGCGTCCGACCGCTGGACCATGCGCCGCCAGTGGAGCTAGGCGCACCGACCGCGGGGGTCGGTGACGACCGCCCCGCCTGACACATGACGAGAGGGCCTCCGGTGTCGGTGTGGACCGCGACGTCCGCACCGGCGTACCGGATGGCCCTCGGCGCCCCACACCGCCTGTGGCGGCGCCCGTCCCACACCCGCCGGACGCCCGGCGTCGGCCCGATGCGCGCTCCTGGGCGGACGGCCGTCCCGACGGTCAGAGGAAGACGCGTCCGCGCCGGGTGCGGTCGCGGAGCGCCGCCATCCGCCGCGTGTTGCTGGGGCGGCGGATCAGCAGGTGGTACAGCAGCAGGGAGCAGCCCCGGTCGGTGCGGGCCCGGTCCGCCATCTCCCCCATGTTCACCCGGGTGTAGAGGCGGGCTCCCCCGGCGAGGAGCCTGACGGCGTGCGCCCCCTCGGGGAAGCGGGAGTAGGCGTGGTCGTCGGCGGTGTACTCCATCGCGCGGGACAGCGCCGAACCGAGCCCCGGGACGAGGTCCCCGCCGATCGTCGCCATCCGCCGCCAGAAACCGGTGTGGCCGGCGGCCACGTGGCCGAGCTGGTGGGCGACCAGGAACGCCAGGGCCTCCGGGTCGCGCAGCCCTCCACCGCCGTCGAACAGCGCGTCCGACAGCACGAGGTAGCGGCGCCGCCCGTGGCCGGAGGCGTCCGTCCCGCAGGGCCCGCCGCCGATCCGGACATACGCCTCGGGGGGTCTCGGCAGACCCATGTCGGCGGCCAGGGACACCACCGTCCGGTACGCCTCGGGGAACTGCGTCGGCGAGATCTTCACCGACTCCGCGCGGCGCCGGGCGTACAGCAGCCCCCGCGCCGCCCAGCACACCACGGGTACCGCCGCCAGCGCGCAGACCACGCACTCCCACGACCCCGTCGCCGCCCACACGGTGCGGGCGAGCACCGCGGCCATCACGAGGGTCACGGCCGCGCACGCCGCCAGCAGCGGTCCCTCCCACGGGTGCGCGGGCGTCGGCACGAGTTCCTCGTCCGCGTCGCAAGGGACCAGGTCGGCGGAGCGGCCGGCCACCGGCGGGAGCCGCGCCCCCGCCCCGGAGGGCGCGGTGGGGCCGGGTGCGCCGCGGACCGGCCAGGCGGTGGCGCGGCCCTCCGGGCACGTCGGGTGGAACATCCTGCCTCCCCTCGGGTCACGGTCAGTGAGACAGCAGGGTCGACTACTCGCTGTGTTCAAATATTACTTTCCGCTTCCCCGGGGATGGGGTTCGTGCGCTACGGCGTGTCCGGAAGAGGCGGGTCGGTACTGGTTGCCCGGGCGGTCACGTCCGGGCCCCGCCCGGGACGCGCGCCTGCCGCGGGCCCGGTCCCCGCGCGGACCCGCCCGCCGGGCGGGACCGCCCCCTCCACGGGCCCGCCCCCGTCCGCGCCGCCGGGGACCGGAGGGTACGCGCGGCCGGTCCCGCCGGCCGGGCTCCGCCCCCGCGCCTCGCGTCCGGTGTGCGCCAGGACCGCCCCGACTACTGCTGCTCGTAGCGGCGCAGCTCCTCCGCCAGCGCGTCCAGGAACCGGTCCACCTGAGCCGGGTCGTACCCCGGACGCGCCCGGGTGGTGGCGAACTGGACCCGCTCCACCTCCGCCGCCGTGAGGGTCGCGCGGTCCGGGAGCCCCTGCTGGAGCGCGTCGAGCGTGAACTCGGCGCGGTCCAGGAAGTCGTCGACCTCCTGCTCGTTGTAGCCCGTGGTCAACCGGGTGGTGGCGAACTGCTGCTCACGGATGTCCTCCGGCGTCATCCCGAACCTGTGCGGCGGCCCCGCGGGGCCGGTCCGGCCGGGAGGCGTGTGGCGCCGGCCCTCCGGCGGGTCCTGCCGTTCGGCCGCACCGGCCCGGGAGGCCCCCGGCCGGGGCGGCAGCGGAGGGGTGGTCCGGTCGCCGAACCGGCCGAGGCCGCGTCCGGCGAGGTCGGCGACCACGACGTCGAGGAAGTCGTCGACCTCGTCCTCGCGGTACCCCGGGCTCAGCCTCGTGGTGCGGAACCGTGAGTTGCGCACCTCGTCGGCCGTGATGAGCGGGCCCGTGCGCGGCCCGCCCTCCAGGGCGACGAGCGTCGCCTCGATCCGGTCGAGGAGCGCGTCGACGTCCTCCTCGTTGTAGCCCGGGCGCAGACGCACCGTGTGGAACTTCTTTTCGCGGATGTCCGCCGGTGTCAGAGGCATGGTCCCCATTGTGCAGTTCAGGAGGTTCTCGTGGCGGTCATCCCCGGCCCGCGCGTGATTCCGCGTCCGAGGGCGGATTCGACGAGACTGGCGAGGACCTCCCGTACCCGTCCGCGGCCGTACCCGCACAGGGCCGGGGCCGGTCCTCGGCGCCGATCGGCGCCGGCCGCCGGTCCCCGGGCGGGCCGGGGAAGGGGGCGCCCGCGTGGGGCGCGGCCACCGCGAAGGACGCCCGGCCGAGGACGTCCTCGGCCCGGGCGCGGTGGAAGCCGCGCAGAACCGCGCCGGGGGCCGGGGCCTCCGGCAGGCCCTGCGCGGGGCGGGGGGAGGTCATGCACGCATTATGCCGAGGAGGGACGGCCCCCGCCATACGAACGGGCGGTCTTGGCCGGGTGCGGACGTTCCGGCCGGTCCTCAGCTCCGCATGAGGTAGGCGGCCATCCCCTGGGCGATGGAGTCCGCGGCGCGCTCGCGCCACGCGGGGTCGGACAGGAGTTCGGCGTCCTCGGGGTTGCGCATGTTGCCCGCCTCCAGGAACACCTTGGGCACCGTGGACATGTTCAGCCCGCCCAGGTCGGTGCGCTCGTCCAGGCCCTCGTCGGCGAGGTAGTCGGCGTAGGGGATGTCGCTCCCCTCCAGGTACGCGCGGCGGAGGTCCTCGGCGAGCAGCCGGGAGGGCTCCACGATCTCCTCGGTGAAGCCGTCCACCTCGCCGGGCATGATCACGTGGAACCCGCGACCGGACTCGGGCCCGCCGTCGGCGTGGATGGACAGGGCCGCGTCGGCCTCCGCCTCGTTGCCGATCCCGGCGCGCTCGTCGATGCACGGACCGACGCCCTCGTCGTCCTCCCGGGTGAGGAGGACGGTGGCGCCGTCGGCCTCCAGCCGCTCCTTGACCAGGAGGGAGAGCTCCCAGTTGAACTCGTGCTCCGGGTAGCCGTCCCCGGTCTCGGCGCCGACGGTGTCGCAGGCCTTCTCCGCGGGGCCGGCGGGGACGAGCGCGTTGATCTCGCCCGGCGCGGAGGCGTTGCCGCCGTTGTGGCCCGGGTCGATGACGACGACGCGTGTGCCGAGGGGGCCCTCGCCGACGGGGCCGTCGTCGGGCGCGTCGTCCCCGGGTGCGGCGTCGCGGTCGCCGTCGGGGGCGTCGCCGCCGTCCTGCGGCCCGGGGAGGGGAGGCGCCGCCGTGGGGTCGCCGCCGGAGGCCCCTCCGGGCGAGGCCGAGCAGGCGGCGGTGAGGAGGAGGGCGAGGGACGCCAGAGACAGGGCGCGGGTGGCGCGGCTCCGGGGCCCTGGCGGTGCGGAGACGGGCATGCCCACAACCTAGTCGCTCGCGGTACCCGGGGCATACCGACTCATATCCCGACGAAAGGTGTTCGGCAGGGGAGAGGGGCCCGACAAAGGGGATGTGTCGCCCGTCACCGCGGAGGCGCCCGGGGATGTGCCGCGTCTCGCGGAACGCCCTTCCCGGGGTGCGCCTTTTCTTGTAGGACGCCCGTTCCCGGGCGAGGTTTACACCGTTCGGGAAAAAACCCTGAAGAGAATGAATCCATTGCTCAGAGTGACGCCCTTCTTCATCGTGATCTGTTCGTGATGGGATCTCGGCTGATTCTCCTGTTTCGTCCGATGTAAGGTTCGAGTGAGGAAACGGGAAGTCATTCCGACTCGGTTCCGCCGACCCACCGTTCTGTGGTCGCGACCGCGTTTTCCCCGTTTCCGCAGGCAGAGGGCTTCTGTGTGCCCACTGCCATCCCCCATCCGACCCTGGTTCGTGTTCCGCGCCCCCGAAATCCCGCTGTCGGCGGTTGTGCGCGCATCCAGGCCGGTCCGAGAAGTCTCGGACTGTGGTGATCCGAATGAGGATTGACTTGAAGAACACTCGCGTGACCGCGCGCCGCATTCTCCAGGGCGGCGCCGCTTTCGCGGCGCTCGGCGCGCTCGGCGTCGCCACGGCCCTCCCCGCCGCCGCCGACACCCAGACCGTGGGCTGGGCCCACGCCAACGTCGCCGACGGGTACGGCATCGCGGAGACCTACATCACCCCCCAGGGCGAGTCGAACAGCGACTCCAGCGGCTTCTCCGGCGCCCTCGACGAGTACTTCAGCATCGAGGCCTCCACCTCGGCCTCGGTCGACGGCAACGGCGCCACCGCCACCACCACGGTGGCGAGCGCCACCATCCGGCTCACCGCCTCCGACGTCGAGGAGATCATCGCGGACGCGGAGGACGAGGAGGCCGACGACGAGGAGTCGGACGCGGACGACGACCCCTCCGCCACCCCCTCGGAGGAGCCCGAGGAGCCCGGGGACGACGAGTCCACCGCTCCGGGTGAGGGCGAGGGCGAGGGCGACGGGGACGCGGGGACGCCTTCGGCCGAGCCCACGGACCCGCCCGCGGAAACCCCCGAGACCCCTGAGACCCCCGAGGTCCCTGAGACCCCCGCCGCCGACGGCGGCGAGGTGTCCGGCGACGGGGCCGCGGCCCCGCTCGTCGAGCTGGACGCCGATGACATCGAGCTCTCCTCCGCGGGCGACGAGATCGTCCTGTCCGCCACGATCACCGGCGCGAGCGTCACCACGACCCAGGCGTGGGACGGCTCCGTCTCCCACTCGGTCGACCCTGGCACCGTCTCCTACGAGGTGAACGAGCTCGACGCCGTGGTCGGCGCCCCGTACCAGGACCAGGGCACCTACACCTCGGACGACGCGGGCTTCGACTGGGACGACGCCTACACCGCGCTGCTCGTGGACATCACCGTCCCCGGCGAGTTCGAGGGCGGCTACGCCCTGGGCGTCACCTACGCCAGCGTCGGCGTGACGGCCGACGACGCGGGCAACGGCGGCGGCGACGGTGACGGCGGCAGCGGTGACGGTGACGGGGGCGACGACAAGACCCCGCCGTCCCGCGACGCCGAGGACCTCCCGAAGCCGGAGCCGAAGCCGACCGAGGCCCTGGCCACGACCGGCAGCCCCCTCGCCGGGCTGATCGCGGCCGGCGCCGCGATCGCCGCCGGCGGCGGCGCGGCCGCGTACTTCGCCCGCCGCAGGAAGAGCGCCGCCGACTCCGCCGCCGAGAGCAGCGAGGGCTAGCCGTAGCGGCGGTCGGCACCGGACCGACCGGGCCCCGGGGGACGCGTCCCCCGGGGCCCTTCCGTGTGCCCGGCCCGCTTGCGCCCGGCGCCCGGAAGGGCTGCGGTCCGGGGACCACCGTCCCGGAACTTCCCCGACATCTGTTCCGTTATCTGAGGGTTAATACATATTTGTCGGCCGATAGTCGAACGTAGGACGGTTTCCGTTTTGTGATCCAGCGGTTAGGCTCGCCCTACGGGCGCGCCGCGCGTCGGAGTTCCTTCCCGGGGTGGGAAGGCCCCCCTATCGCCGCCCCGCACCGAGGCCGGACCGGCCCTGACCGCCCCGGCGATCCTGAGGACCGCTCCCGGCGCAGGCCGGCCCGCGCGGCCGGACATCCCCCAGATACAACAGGAGTGTTGTGGTGACTCCCGCCAAGCCGATCGCACGCCGACTCGTCGGCGCAGGCGTCCTGTTCGCCGCGCTCGGCGCCATCGGCCCCGCCTCCGTCCTCACTTCGACCGCCTCCGCCTCGACGACCCCCATGGTCTGGGGCAACGCCCAGGCGTGGGTCGCCGACGGCGACGTCGTCACCGGGTACTCGACCGCCGTCAGCTTCGGCGGCGAGACCGAGGCCAGCGCCGACACCGACGACCTCTTCGGCCCGATGGCGGACTACGTGGAGATCGACGGGGAGAGCCACACGCTCGTCGACGACGAGGGCGCCCTCGCCGCGGCCACCGTCGACACCGCCACCTTCCGGATGGACGTCGCCGACCTCGCCGCCCACGGGATGGTCGACGTGCCGCCGGACGTGGAGCTGTCCGAGCCCTCCGGCGAGCCGCAGGAGGAGCCGACGGGGGAGGGCACGCCCTTCCAGGACGAGCCCAGTCCCGGGGCCACGGGCGGGGAGGGGGAGCCGGGTGCGGCCGAGGAGGAGGGCGGACGGCTCCCGGAGCCCGAGAAGAGCCCGCAGACGCCCGGTGAGGGGCACAGGGAGACACCGGAGCAGTCCCCGAGCGAGGAGGACGAGCTGCTCGTCCTGGACGAGACCAACTCCGGCACCGTCGCCGCCGACGGCAACGCCGTGGAGTTCACCCTCGCCGACGCGGCCAGCTCGGCGAGCGCCGGATACGGGGGAGTGACCGAGGCGACCTTCGAGCACGGCCGCCTGACCGCGTTCGGCGTCCCGGTGGGCCCCGTGGGCGCGGACGGGGTCGTCGTGGAGGACGTCATCGAACTCTTCGACGAGAGCGGCGACGTGGCCCTGGAGGTCCCTGTCAGCGTGCGCTTCGTGGTCAACGAGGCGACCTTCGAGGACGAGGACGCCGAGTGGGACGGCAAGGGCATCCGCAGCTGGATGACCGTGTGGGTCCAGGTGGGGGACCCCGAGGAGGAGAAGGAGTTCGCCGTGGACTTCGCGGACTCGTGGGCGCTCGGCTCCACCTACGCCGCGAGCGCGCCGCCCGTGCCCGGGGACAAGGGCGAGGCCGCCGAGGAGGAGGCCGCGAGGCCGGACAACCGCCTGGCGACCACGGGCGGGTCCCTGGCCGGGCTGATCACGGCCGCCGTGGTGGCGGTGGGCGGCGGCGCCGCCGCGACCTTCCTCGCACGCAAGCGCACGACTGCCATGGACGACCGGATCGGCGACTGACCGCCGCCGTCCGCGTCCGGCCCCGCTCGCCGGGGACGGGACCGACCCCGGCGCCTGGGCCGACGCGGTCGGGGAGGCAGCGGCGGCGGCCGCGCCCGCCACGGCGGGCGAGGTGACCGGGCGGCCCGCACGGACCTTCGCGGAGTGGGCACGGGACCACGCCGACGACTTCCGCTGAGCGGGGTCGCGCGGTACCGCTGCGGACCGTGTGGGGGCGGCACGGCGCCGCCGTGCCCCGGGTCCCTGCCGTCGGGTCCCTGTCATACAGCCGACAGCGCCTGCTCCTGTACCGCCGGGCCCGTCCACAGCCTGTGGACAACTCCTGTTCCCGCGCCGGAGGGGCGGGGCGGGCGTGCGCGGAGAGTGACGGTCCGCGGGCGGCCCTCCCTTCCGCTCCCGGAGGAGGGCGGGGCGAGGGCGCGGCGGACCGGGGGAACGCGGCGGGGCGGGCCCCCTTCTCGGGAGACCCGCCCTCGATTCGTGTCAGCCTTTGTCAGCAGCCGGAGTGAGTCCGGCCGTTCCCCCCGGAATCGGCACAGACCGGGGAGATCACTCCGTACGCTGGCTGGGGATTCCGGCCAGCAGAGCGCGGACCTCAGTCTCGCGGTAGCGGCGGTGTCCGCCCAAGGTGCGGATCGAGGTCAGCTTGCCCGCCTTGGCCCAGCGTGTCACGGTCTTGGGGTCCACGCGGAACATGGTGGCAACCTCGGCGGGGGTCAACAGGGGCTCCGCCTCGGGCGTGCGAGTTGACATGTGTACGGCCTCTCCTCCTGGATCTGTGTGCCGATCCTTGAGCCTTAATCCTGGCACTTGGCCCGGATGTCCAATATTTGCACTACGTCTATATTGGCATCACCCGAGGTGATTGTGCGACCACTCCAAGCAACTTTGCACGTGGGAGGCCAAAGAAAGCCGCCCGTGGCCGCGTCACGCTAAGTGATTCTAGCGACACGTTTAGTGGCATGTGGCGTATTCGGTCAAAACTTCGTTCTCCGGCCTCGTTTTTCTCTATCCGGAGTTCCCGAAGTGCTACGGAAGCCTGACCGAAACCCGCTCTCCGAGCTCGTGCTCGGGTGGTGCGGTCCCCGGCCGGTCGCCGTGCGGAGGGAAGTGGTGTGCGTCGGTGGAGGCGGGTCCCGCGGGGGCCGGCCGACGGGTCGGGCCGCGTGGATTCCCGGCGTGGCAAGGGTTTTCTGATTACTGAGAGTGCACTCAGTGATCGACTGGCTACAGTCTATGCCGATCCCTATCGGGCGTTATGCCCAGTTTCACCATGCTTGATGTCGTGCGCGGGCGACGCCGGATCTCGCACCGTTTTCACGTGCGAAAAAGCTTGTGGGGGGAGTGAGAAACCTGGTGTACCAGGTTGGCGTCCGGCGTGGCGCACCTGTGTTCGGCGCCTCGGATCACGACAGTGTGCCCCCGGGTGTCCACGAAAGTGTGCACAACACATGACCCTCAGTTGGCGTGCTGGAGGGCGCGCACCGACTTCCAGCGCCGCGTGATCCGCTCCCTCAGCTCCAGCACGCGCTCGGCGTCCCCCTTGGCCAGGGCCTCCACCGCCCCCGCGACCTCGGCGACCGACCGGTCCTCGCCCAGGTGGTCGTCGCTGAGCAGGTGGGGCAGGCCGCCGTAGTCCAGCTCCAGCAGCGAGTCGGGGTGGGCGGTCAGGGACAGCCAGTCCACCAGCTGCTCGGTGGAGGCCGACACGGCGTGCTCGCCGATGTACTCCCGCAGCACCGCTGCGGTGTGCTCCAGCCGACGTTTCGCCAGCGCCGTCCGCGTCAGGTACAGGAGCGTCCGGGTGGAGTTCGCCGACAGGACCAGGCACCGCTCCCGCTCCTCGAACGGGACGAACCACGGGACCGGGATGGTCCAGTTGCTCGACAGGATGCCCGGCCGCACCGTCCCGCCGGAGTCGCGCCACTCCCGGTACCCGTCCTCCGCCCGCTCGGCCTCCGGCCCGGGCACGAACGCCTCGCTCAGGGCCACCGGCGTCGCGGCGCTGAACTCGGCGAAGGCCCGCCACGACCGCAGCCGGGTCTGCCACGGGCAGACGTACAGGCGCTCGTCCACCCGGCGGAGGTAGGCGTCACGGCTCTCCTCCTCGGGCGCCACCACCGGAGGCGTGGTGATGAGGCGGTTCAGGCTCTCGGTGTGCTCCGCCGCGAGCGCGTTGACCCGCCGGGGCCTGCCGGGCGAGGTCGCGTAGGCCTCCCAGTACCTGCGGTCGCGCGGAGGGAAGGACTCGATCGGCTGGTAGACGCGGAGGTAGGCGGTGTAGGGCAGCACGATCGAATCGTGGCACATATCGTTGCGTGTGGCACTCACCTCCGGAACGCCCTTCCGGCCCGCGATCCGTGCGCGCACCACATCCGTCACACCCGGGTGGCGTAGGCACGACGGGGGCCGACCAGGTACGGTTGTGTGTGTACGTAAGCTGACGCCTGTCGTCAGTCGCGTTTGACGGCCGTCAGCCCGATAGTGCGGGTTAGTAAGTGATCTCGGGTTCGTCGGAACCCAATCGTTGAGGGGGTCGAGCCAATGGGGCGCGGCCGAGCCAAGGCCAAGCAGCAGAAGGTCGCCCGGAAGCTCAAGTACAGCTCCGGTGGGACCGACCTTGATCGGCTGCGGTCGGAGCTGGGTGTCGCTGAGGACGAGGGGTCTCCCTCCGGGCCGTTGGGTCCGGACGAGTCCCACACGGATTCTCAGGACGATCTGGTCGACCGTTACGCGGATCTTGCCGACAAGTACTCGGACTCCGACAAGTAGCACGGAGTGGGCCGAGACTTCTGGTCGCTCGGGACGACAACCGCTGACCTGTAGCGGTTACGGCTTGCCCGCGGGGAAGCCGTCGCGGACAGGTGGATATAGCCGGTGCGAACCACTCTGGTGGTTCGCACCGGCTATGTTCGCGTCCGTTTCTCACGCGTCCCGGTACTCGCCGGTCAGGGCGCAACGCCCGGAACCGGCCGTCACCGTGCCCAGCCTCCAGGCCGGGACGCCCCGGTCCGCGAGGACCTCCAGCGCGCGTGCGGCGTCCTCCGCCGCGACGATCGCCACCATGCCCACGCCCATGTTGAACGTGGCCTCCATGTCCTCGCGGCCCACGCCGCCCTTGTCGGCGAGGTAGCCGAACACGGGGGCGGGCGCCCAGGTGGAGCGGTCCAGCTCGGCGTCCAGGTGGCCGGGCAGGGACCGGGACAGGTTCGCCGCCAGGCCGCCGCCGGTGATGTGCGAGTAGGCGTGCACCTCGACCTCGCCCGTCAGCGCGACGCAGTCCTTGGCGTAGACCCGGGTCGGGGTGAGCAGGACCTCGCCCAGGACCCCGTCCAGCTCCGGCACGTGTGCGAACAGGTCCAGGTCCGCCCGGTCGACGATGTGCCTGACCAGGGAGTAGCCGTTGGAGTGGGGGCCGGAGGAGGCCATCGCGATCACCGCGTCGCCCTCGCGGACCCGCTCCTGGCCCAGGATCGCGTCGCCCTCGACCACGCCCGTGCCCGCGCCGGCCAGGTCGTACTCGCCGGGCTCCATCGCGCCCGGGTGCTCGGCGGTCTCCCCGCCGATCAGCGAGCAGCCCGCCTGGTGGCAGCCCTCGGCGATGCCGCCGACGATCTCGGCGATGCGCTCGGGGACCACGGAGCCGCAGGCCACGTAGTCGGTCATGAACAGCGGCTCCGCGCCGCTCACCACGAGGTCGTCGACGACCATGCCGACCAGGTCGATGCCGATCGTGTCGTGCTTGTCCATCTGCTGGGCCAGCATGACCTTGGTGCCCACGCCGTCGGTGGAGGTCGCCAGGACCGGGTCCTTGTACTTGCCGACGTCCAGGCGGAACAGGCCGGCGAAGCCGCTGGCGTCGGTGACCTGCTCCGGCCGGCGGGTGCGCGCCACGTGGCGCTTCATCAGGTCGACGGCGCGCTCACCGGCGGCGATGTCGACGCCCGCGGCCGCGTACGCGCCCGTCGCCCCTGTGCTGTCGGCTGCCACGCGAGATCTCCTCGTGCTGTGTTGCGGTGGTTGGGCCGCCCCGCGGCCCGTCTGCGGGCACGGCGGAGCGAACGCGCGGCGGGCCCGACCGGCCCGCCGCGCGGTGGTTACTTGTCGCTGGTCGCCAGCGTCGAGCCCTCCGGGGTCCCGCAGGACTTCTCCAGCAGGAACTTGCCCCTGGAGTCGGCGTCGACCTCGATGGGGTACACGCCGTCGAAGCAGGCCCGGCACAGCTCGTTCTTCGGCACCTCGGAGGCCGCGATGAGCTCGTCGAGGCTCACGTAGGCCAGGGAGTCGGCGTTCACCGACGCGGCGATCTCGTCCACGCCCAGGTTCGCGGCGATGAGCTCGGCGCGGGTGGCGAAGTCGATGCCGTAGTAGCAGGGCCACAGCACGGGCGGGCTGGAGATGCGCACGTGCACCTCCGCGGCGCCCGCGTCGCGCAGCATCCTGACCAGGGCGCGCTGGGTGTTGCCGCGCACGATGGAGTCGTCCACGACCACCAGGCGGCGGCCCTGGATGACCTCGCGCAGCGGGTTCAGCTTGAGCCGGATGCCCAGCTGGCGCAGGGTCTGGCTGGGCTGGATGAAGGTGCGGCCCACGTAGGAGTTCTTGACCAGGCCCTGGGCGAAGGGGATGCCGCTGGCCTCCGCGTAGCCCACCGCGGCGGGCGTGCCCGACTCCGGCACCGGGATGACCAGGTCGGCGTCCACGGGGTGCTGCCTGGCGAGGCGGCGGCCCACCTCGACGCGCGTGGAGTTGACGTTGCGCCCGGCGATGGTGGTGTCCGGGCGGGCCAGGTAGACGTACTCGAACAGGCAGCCCTTGCGGCGGGCGGGGGCGAAGCGGCGCGAGCGCACCCCGCGCTCGTCGATGGTGAGGAGCTCGCCGGGCTCGATCTCGCGGACGACGGTGGCGCCCACGATGTCCAGCGCGGCCGTCTCACTGGCGACGATCCAGCCGCCCGCGCCCGAGGTCTCGCCGAGGCGGCCCAGCACGAACGGGCGGATGCCCTGCGGATCGCGTGCCGCGTACAGGGTGTTCTCGTCCATGAACACCAGGGAGAAAGCGCCCTTGACCTTCGGAAGCAGCTCGAGGGCGGCGTCCTCCACGGAACTCCCGCGCTTGGCCTGGTCGGCCAGCAGGTTCGTCAGGACCTCGGTGTCGGTGGTCGCGCCGCGGCGGGTGTCCGGCAGCATCGCGGCCAGTTCCGGGGTGTTGATGAGGTTGCCGTTGTGGCCGAGCGCGAGACCCCCCTCGCGTGCGGTGTAGAAGGTCGGCTGTGCGTTCTCCCACACCGGCGACCCGGTCGTGGAGTAGCGGCAGTGGCCGATCGCGAGGTGGCCTCGCAGGGAGTCCAGGGTCGCCTCGTTGAAGACCTGGGAGACGAGCCCCATGTCCTTGTAGACGACGATCCGTTCCCCGTCGCTCAGTGCGATGCCCGCGGATTCCTGGCCGCGGTGTTGCAGAGCGTAGAGACCGAAATAGGTGAGCTTGCTGACTTCTTCGCCGGGTGCCCAGACCCCAAATACGCCGCAGGCGTCCTGCGGGCCGCGTTCGAGCGGATCGAGGTCCATGGAGAGCCGGCCGTCGGAGTACGACACACCCACAGCTTAGTGCCTGCCTGTCAGCACGGCACCACCCGGGGAGGGG
The DNA here is from genome assembly GCF_040613895.1 of Nocardiopsis sp. NPDC006198. Taxonomy (NCBI): domain Bacteria; kingdom Bacillati; phylum Actinomycetota; class Actinomycetes; order Streptosporangiales; family Nocardiopsidaceae; genus Nocardiopsis; species Nocardiopsis sp. NPDC006198. The sequence goes on from NZ_JBEXSY010000004.1 coordinate 87,581, forward strand.
CCGGCCAGAGGGGCAGGTGTCCGGACAGGTCGGAGCGGGCGCCGCTCGCCTGCACCCGGTGTTCGGAAACCCCCTGCTCCCAGGAGGTGCGGCCGGTCGCCATGCGCAGCCAGGTGAGCGGGTCGGTCTCCACGACCCCGGGCGGGGTGCCGCGGGTGTGACGGGGCCCCTCGATCACCTGTACGGCGCCGTGCGGGGGCACGCGCACCTCCAGGCTGCGTCCCGGCGCCCGGTCGGCCAGCACCGCGAGCGTGCCCCTCACGGCGGCCTTGACGGCGCCCCTCAGGGGCTCCTCCGCGCGCAGCACCGCCCGCGCGCACGCGGCGACGGCGGCCTCGTCGTCGCCCTCGAAGGGGGCCTCCCCCAGGGCCGAGAGCTGTTCGTCCAGGGACTCGCGGAGGCGCCTGGCGGCGCTCGCGCTCAGAGCGGATGGCATGGACAGAAGCCTAGAGGGGCCCGTGCGGCGCGGATCCGGGGTCATCGCAAGTGTGAACCGACGGGGTACTTGTCATAGCGGCGGAATGGCCCGAAGGTGGACATCACAGAACGCCGGTGGAGCTGTCCACCGGTCTCCGCTCGATTGGGTGATTCCTGTCTCAGCGCTCCGCTGGCCAGCGGGAGCGGGACACGGTAGCGTCCCGAACCGTCCCGGTGTCGCCGAGATTGGGAGGATTGCGATGGAACCCGCGCCCCAAGCAGTTCCACGCGTCGGCTTCAGGAGATGAACGAGGGGTGACCGGGCCCGCACCCGCCCGCCCTCCCCGCTCCCGGGCCCCTGCCGCGCCGCGCACCCGCGCTGGACCAGCTGCCCGGCGCGCTTAACATCCACGAAGGAACACCACCGCACCATCGGGAGAACGACGTGCGCCTGAGCTTGCGCCCGCGTGATGACAGCTACTACGAGATGTTCACCGATTCGGCCAACAACCTGGTCATCGGTGCGCGCCTGTTGGTGGAGCTGATGAGTGACGGCGCCGACCGGGAGGCCATCACCGAGAAGATGCGCGCCTGCGAACACGCGGGCGACGACGCCACCCACGCGATCATGCGCCGCCTGAACAAGAGCACGGCGACGCCCATCCACCGGGAGGACATCTACCGGCTGGCCTCGAACCTGGACGACGTCATGGACTCCATGGACGCCGCCGTCGACCTCATCGGCCTCTACGGCCTGGAACGGCTTCCGAAGGGGATCATCGACCAGATCGAGGTGCTCGAACGCGCCGCCGAGCTGACGGCCGAGGCGATGCCGCGGCTCCGCTCCCTGGAGGACCTGACCCGGTACTGGATCGAGATCAACCAGCTGGAGAACCAGGCCGACCGCATCTACCGCAAGCTCCTCGCCCACCTGTTCAGCGGGGAGTACGACGCCCTGACGGTGCTCAAGCTCAAGGACGTCATCGAGGAGCTGGAGACCGCCGCCGACGCCTTCGAGCACGTCGCGAACACGGTGGAGACCATCGTCGTCAAGAACAGCTGACCCGGCCCCCGCGCCCGAGATCCCTTCCCCCGTCCCCCGTCCCCCGTCCCCCTTCCTGCCGTCGCCGGGGCTCCCGCGTACGCGCCCTCCCTCCCGCCGCACACCTTCCGGCCCCCGTCAGGCTCCCCCCGGGCGGTCCGGGGAGGGGGCGGGGGCGGCGCATGGTCCTCCCTCCCGCTCCGCACGGCCCCCGACCCCCGGTGCGGGGCCCGCACGCCTACCGCGGGGCCTGCCGGCGCGGGAGCCGCTCCGCCGGGCCTCCCGCCCCCTCGGGACGGTCGCCGTCCGCATCGCGGCCGCCGGGCTCCGGCGACCGCTCCGGACGGCCGTCCGCCTCCCGGGGGCCCGGGGCGTCGAGCGAGCGGAACGCCGGCGCGAGGAGGGCGGCGATCGCGGTGGCGCCCGCGAGCGCGGCGACCACCGCTCCCGCGACGGGCAGGCCGGCGGCGGTGGCGACGGCCGCGAGCGGGGCGCTGGTGAGGGCGGGGGCGGAGAGCATGACGGTGTTCTGGGCCCCGAGCACCCGGCCGCGCATCGCGTCGGGGGTGGCCTCGACGGTCAGAACGCCGAGCACGGCCGAGGCCGGGGCGTAGGTGAGCCCGACCAGGGCGGCGGCGCCCAGCACCAGCCACGGGGAGGCCATGCTGCCCACCGCGCCGAACCCGACCAGCGTGCCGAGCATGCCGACGACGAACCAGCTGCGGCGGCGGACCCTCCCGGCGGTGGCCGCGTAGAGGGCGGATCCGGCGATGCTCCCGGCGGCGATCGCGCTCAGCGTCAGCCCGGTCAGCTCGGGAAGGTCCTCACCGGTGAAGTAGGCGGGCATGAGGGTGGTCTGGAGGGAGCTCAGCACGGCGACGAGCATCGCGGTGACCAGGGTGGCGCCGAGGACGAGGCGGCTGCGGCCCAGGAACCTCCACCCGTCCAGCAGGTCGGCCCCGGCCCGGCGCACCGCGCCGCCGGCGGCGGACGGGTCGCGGCGCCGCTCCGGGACGGCTCCGGCCCGGGGGTCGAGCACGAGCGTCGTCGCGGCGGCGAGCAGGCTCGTCGCGGCGGTCGCGAGAAGGAGCGCGGGGGTCAGTCCGAGCAGGCCGACGAGGAGTCCGCCCAGGCCGGGTCCGGCCAGCAGCAGGACGTTGCCCACCGTCTCGCGGGTGGCGATCAGCCGGTCGAGCCGGCGCGGCCCGGCGGGGCCGAGCGCGGCGAGGGCGGGCAGCAGCGTCTCCTGGGCGGTCATCCCCGGTGCCCGGACCACCGCTCCGACGACTCCCAGCGCCAGGAACCAGGCCATGTCCAGGCCCCGGAGGGCGTCGACGACCGGCAGCGCCGCCACCGTCAGCGCGGCGAGCAGGTCGGAGGCGACCGACACCCTGCGGCGGTCGACCCGGTCGACGAGCAGCCCGGCGACGAGCCCGGTCACGGCGGAGGCCGCCGTCGCCGCGGTCGCGAGCACGCCCGCGGCCAAGACGTCGCCGGTGCGGTCGAGGACGAGCAGCGGCATCACGACAGCGGCGATGCCCTTGCCCAGCAGGGACAGCGCGTACGAGGCGAAGTAGACCGCGGAGCTGCGGCGCACGGCCGCCTCACCCCCCACCGGTGGTCGCCACGTGCCTCGGCGGTCGCCGGGGACCGGGGTCCGGCGACCGGCCGGGCACGCTCCCGGTGCGCTCCGGCGACGGGGGGAGGCCCTCCGTCGCGGTCAGGGCGGGCGGTGCCATGAGAGGCCCCTCTCGTTCGTGTCCGGTGACGCGGGTCCGGACACCACGAGACCCCGTGCCCTCACGGCACACTCAAGAGCCGGCGGCTGTGAGGCACGACACGCGGCCGGGACGGGAGCGGGCGACGGGCACGCCCTCCCCGCTCATCGCGGGGCCGGCGGGAGGGTCGTGTCCCCGCCCGCTGATGCGCGGCGCCGGGCCCGCGCGGCCGTCGTGCCCCCGCCCGCCCCGGGGAACCGCTCACGCCTCCCTGTAGAGGACCAGGTGCTCGTGGTGGAGCACGCCGTCCCGGATGTCGCCGGTGGCGGTGAAGCCCGTGTCGTCCACGTAGTCGATGTGGTTCCCGGTCACCGTGTAGCGGCCGGTGTACGCACTGCGCCTCGTGCCGCGCGCCTCGTCGTACCGCCCGTCGGGGCGGAGCTCCTGCCGGATGTGGCCGTCCGCGGTCGTCCACATGCCCACCACGTCCGGCCGCCGCTCCCCGTTCGCTCCCGCTGTGCTCTCCGTGTTCGTCGCCACTGTCCCGTGCCTCCTCGGTGATCGGTTCCCCCGGAGTCTGGGCCGCGGGGACCGGACCGGCCAGGACGCCCCGTGCCAGGGAGTGGCACACCCAGGCAGCCCGCCGGGCTCCGGCGTAGCCTGGGCGCATGAGCGGCAACGACCTCGGAGACCTCCTACGCGCGCACAGGGCCCGGATCCGTCCGGAGGACGCCGGAGTGCCCACCTACGGACCCCGCAGGGTCGCGGGCCTGCGCCGAGAGGAGGTGGCGGTCCTGGCAGGCATGAGCAGCGACTACTACGCCCGGCTGGAACAGGGGAGGGAGCGCAACCCGTCGGCGCAGGTGCTCGAGGCCGTCAGCGCGGTCCTGAGGCTCGACGACGACACCCGGGAGCACCTGTACCGCCTGGCGGGCGCGGTGCCCGAGGACGCGCGCCGCCGCGACGCGGTGGAGACGGTCGCCCCGGAGCTGCGCCAGCTCCTCGACGGGTACCCCAACACCCCGGCGTTCGTGCTCAACCCCGCCCTGGACATCCTGGCCGCCAACGCGCTGGCCGGGGCGCTGTTCTCGCCGTTCGCGAGGGCGGACAACCTGGCCCGCATGGTCTTCCTCGATCCGGCCGCACGCTCCTTCTACGCGAGGTGGGAGCGGGCGGCGCGCATGACGGCGGCGAGCCTGCGCCACGCGGCGGGGCTGGACCCGCACCACCCCGGGCTCGTCTCGCTGGTCGCGGAGCTGACCGGCGGTAGCGCGGACTTCGCCGACCTCTGGCGGTCCCACACCGTGCGCGGCAAGACCGGCGAGGCCAAGGAGTTCGTCCACCCGGACGTCGGGGCGCTCTCGCTGGTCTACCAGTCCTTCGACGTGCGCGGGGCCCGGGGCCAGCAGCTCGTGATCTACCACGCCGAGCCCGGGAGCAGGAGCGCGCAGGCGCTGGCGCTGCTGGGCACGAGCGACGCGACGCGGCGGGCCGAGGTGTGAGGGGGCGCGGGACGTCTCCGCCGCGTCCTACAGCCCGGTGATCGCCCGGGCGGGGGAGGTGCGCCGGGACAGCACCTCGACGAGGTGGTCGAAGAACCCTTCGGCGTCGATCTCCTCGATCACCGTCGCGTTGGGCTCCAGCCCGTGCACGCCCCAGGACATGGCCGAGTAGCCGCGGGTCAGCTCCCCGGCGGTCTCCACGTCCACGTGGTAGCGCCCGGCACGGCGCACCAGCTCCGGGCGGAGCAGGACGGCGGCGGTCAGCGAGTCGGGGTGGGTGGTGCCGTCGATCCCCACCCTGCGGTCGAACTCCAGCGTGGCGGAGCAGACCCGGCCGAAGAAGTCGGCCAGCGGAGTGCCGATCGCGGCGAGGGCGTCCAGCCGCTCCTGGCCGAACACGGCCTGGCGGAGGGTCAGAGGGTCCCACGGGACCACGGTGACGTCGAAGCCCGCCCCGAAGACGGCCTTGGCCGCCTCGGGGTCCACGTAGAAGTTGAACTCGGCGGCGGCCGTGATGTTGCCGCGCCCGTTGTTGGACCCGCCCATGACGTACAGGGCGCGCACGTTGCGGACGAAGCCGGGGTCCTTGGCGACGGCCATCGCGATGTTGGTCAGCGGACCGATCGCCACCACGGACAGCTCGCCGGGGTTCTCGGCGGCCAGCCGGACGAGGGCGTCCACCGCGTGCTCGGACTCCGGCTCCAGTCCCGCCTGGTCCATCGACAGCCCGCCCGAACCGTCGCCGTGGACGTTCTCCGCGCTCACCCACGGGCGGGTCAGCGGGCGGCGGCAGCCCAGGTACACGGGCACCTCGCCCAGGCGCCCGGCCACGTTGAGGGTGAGGAAGGCGTTGCGCACCTGCTGGTCGAAGCCGACGTTCCCCGCGACCATGGTGACGGCGCGCAGGTCCGCCCCGGGATCCAGCAGCCCGACGAGGAGCGCGACGCAGTCGTCCTGCGCGGTGTCGGTGTCGATCACCAGGGGTGTGGCCACGCCTTCTTCTCCTTCGGGTCCCCCGCGGGGGATGCACAGGGGGTCGGTCGGCCGCAGGCGCCGACCCCGACCAAGGGCCCTTCGGCCGAAGCGCCCCACCATCGCTGGGCGCCTGTCCGGCTCGGGTCAGTCTCTTTTAGCCGAAGCGCCCCACCATCGCTGGACGCCTGTTCTGGGTGGCGCGGGTTCTCTTTAGCCGAAGCGCCCCACCATCGCTGGGCGTCCGTCTGGACCGGGCTGGCTTTTCTTCTAGCCGAAACGCCCAGTGATATAGTTCTCGGTCTCCTTCTTCTCCGGCCGGGTGAACATCTGGTTGGTCTCGCCCATCTCGACGAGCCTGCCCGGCTTGCCCGGGGCCGACAGGTTGAAGAACGCGGTCCGGTCGGACACGCGCGCCGCCTGCTGCATGTTGTGGGTGACGATGACGATCGTGTAGTCCTCCTTCAGCTGGTGAATGAGGTCCTCGATCGCCAGGGTCGAGATCGGGTCCAGGGCGGAGCACGGCTCGTCCATCAGCAGCACGGACGGCTTCACGGCCGTCGCGCGGGCGATGCACAGGCGCTGCTGCTGGCCGCCGGAGAGGCCGGAACCGGGCTTGTTCAGCCGGTCCTTGACCTCCTCCCAGAGGTTGGCGCCGCGCAGCGACCGCTCCACCAGCTCGTCGGCCTCGGAGCGGCTCATCCGGCGGTTGTTGAGGCGGGCGCCGGCGATGACGTTGTCGTAGATCGACATGGTCGGGAACGGGTTGGCCTTCTGGAAGACCATGCCGACCTCGCTGCGCACCATGACCGGGTCCACGTCGGGGCCGTAGACGTCCAGGTCGTCCAGGAGGACCTTGCCCTCGGCCCGGGCGCCCGGGGTGACCTCGTGCATCCGGTTGAGGGTCCGCAGGAAGGTGGACTTGCCGCAGCCGGACGACCCGATGAACGCCGTCACCGACCGCGGCTCGATGGTCATCGACACGTCCTCGACGGCCTTGAAGTCGCCGTAGTAGACGTTGAGGCCGGAGACGTCGATTCGTTTCGCCACTGGAAATTCCTCGTGAGTCTGCTCCACGCGCGGGACGTGGGCGGTGGGTGTAGGGATCAACGGGCCTTCGGCGCGAACAGGCGGCCGATCATGCGGGCCAGGAAGAACAGCAGCATGACCACAAGGATCAGCGTCAGCGCCGCGGCCCAGGCCCTCTCGTAGTTGACGGCGCCGCCCATGCGGACCTGGGAGTAGATGAACACCGGAAGGCTCATCATCTGCCCGTCGAACAGGTTCCAGTTGATGGACACCGCCGACGATCCCGCGGTGAGGATCAGGGGCGCCGTCTCTCCGATAACACGCGCGATGGCGAGCATGATTCCTGTGGTCAGCCCGGCGGCCGAGGTGGGGAGCACCACCTTGGTGATGGTCCGCCACTTGGGGACGCCGAGGGCGTACGAGGCCTCGCGCAGGTCCTGGGGCACCAGCCGCAGCATCTCCTCGCTGGAGCGGACCACGACCGGGATCATCAGCACGGCGAGCGAGATCGCGCCCGCGGCGCCGTTGGTCGCGCCCGGTCCGAAGAGGATGATCCACAGCGCCACGACGAACAGACCGGCGACGATCGACGGGATGCCGGTCATGACGTCGACGAAGAACATGATGGTCCGCTTCATGCGGCCCTCGGCGTACTCGACCAGGTACACGGCGGTCATGACGCCGATCGGCACCGAGATGAGCGTGGCCATGCCGGTGATCGCGAGGGTGCCCACGATCGCGTGGTAGGCGCCGCCCGCGTCCATGCTCGGCAGGACGCCGTTCATGGAGACCGACAGGAAGTAGGGGTCGAACCGGGCGAGGCCGTTGCCGAGCACGGTCCACAGCACGGACACCAGCGGCAGCATCGCGAGCAGGAAGCAGCCGTAGACGAGCGCGGTGACCAGGCGGTCCCTGGCCTTGCGGCCGCCCTCGACCCGGGCGGACGCGGTCACGACGATCACCGTGTACGCGACGGCGGTGAGCAGCCCCCACAGGACGAACCCGAAGGAGGAGAAGGCCAGCAGGACCCCCGCCACGACGGCGGCGGTCGCGGCCAGCAGCAGGGCCGGGAAGTGGTGGGGCAGGGAACCGCGGCGCAGGTCGTTGGCGGTGGCGCTCATCCCGGGCCCGGGCGGCGGCGTGGTCGTCAGGCTCATCAGGACTCCTTGTTCCCACGCGCCACGACGTAGCGTGCGCCCATGTTGACAACCAGGGTGATCGCGAACAGCACCAGTCCGGCGGCGATCAGCGCGGACACGCCGTAGCCGGTGGCCTCGGGGTACTGGAGCGCGATGTGCCCGGCGATGGTCTGGTTGCCGCTCTGGAGGAGGTTCCAGGAGACGGCGAGGGAGGGGGAGAGGATCATGGCGACGGCCATGGTCTCGCCGAGGGCGCGCCCCATGCCGAGCATGGCGCCGCCGACGATGCCGGACTTGCCGAACGGCAGGACGGCGAGGCGGATCATCTCCCAGCGGGTGGCGCCCATGGCGAGCGCGGCCTCGCGGTGCCCCTGGGGCACCTGGTGGAAGACGTCGCGGGACATCGCGGTGATGATCGGCAGGATCATCACGGCCAGGACGACGCCGGCGGTCAGGATGGTGCGCGCCGACGTGGAGGCGGGGCCCGCGAAGAGCGGGATCCAGCCGAGGTAGCGGGTCATGCCCTCGTACACGGGCACGAGCTGGGGGGCCAGGAAGCCGATGCCCCACAGGCCGTAGACGACGCTGGGGATGGCGGCGAGCAGGTCGACCAGGTAGCCGAGCAGGGACGCCAGCCTGCGGGGCGCGTAGTAGACGATGAAGAGCGCGATGCCGATCGCGACCGGGGTGGCCAGGAGGAGCGCGATCGCGGCGGCGAGCACGGTGCCGAACGCCAGCGCGCCCACGCCGAACGCGGGCGACTCGCGGACGTTGGCCTCCCACTCCTGGGAGGTCAGGAAGTTCGCGGTGTTGGCGGCCAGGGACGGCCAGGCCTGAACGATCAGGAAGGCGGCGACGCCGGCGAGGATCAGCAGGATCAGGATGCCCGAGCCTCGGGCGGTGCCGGCGAAAACGACGTCGCCCATCCGGCGCTTGCCCGTGGGCGGGGGTGCCGCCTTGGGCGCGTCCGTGGTCGTCATGGATTGGCTCCGGTTCGGAAGGGTTGCAGTGCGGGTCGCCGGGGTGGCGCGGTGTGCACCGGACACCCCCGTGTGCGCCTGTTCTCGTTGTTCCGGGCGGTTCCGCCGCTCCCCGCGCGGGGTCGTCCCCGCCGGGGGCGCCGTGCCCGCTCCTGGCCGTCCGGCGGCCGCGGTCTCACGTCCACCGTGCGCGAAATGGTCGTTCCGCGCCGATTGTGAAGGTAGGCGTAGGAGGTGACCAGTTGTCCCAGAGAAGGTGAACGTGGGGTGAACGAGGCGTCGCACTACCGTGGCGGAAGGGCGATTGCCCGGTGAATGTGATCAGCCGCACTCAGGCGGGAGGCCGCGGGCACCGGTGGCGGGCGGCGCGTACATGACGTCGGTGTCCCACATGCCGAACCCGAGCGACTCGTACAGGCGCACCGCGGCCTCGTTGTCACCGTCCACGTAGAGGTGGACCCACGGCAGGCCGGCGTCGCGCAGGTGCCGCAGACCGGCCAGGGTCAGGGCTCTCCCCAGGCCGCTGCCCTGCCATGACGGGGCCACTCCCACCGCGTAGACCTCGCCGACGGGCTCGCCGTCGGTGAGCCCGGCGCCGTCGGCGTGGGTCTTGGTCCAGTGGAACGCGGCGACCTTCCCCTCCTTGGTGGTGGCGAGGAAGAAGCCGCGCGGGTCGAACCAGTCCTCGACCTCGCGCTGGAGCAGGTCGTCCAGGGTGAGCTGGCCCTGCTCGGGGTGGTCGGCGAACGCGAGCGCGTTGGCGGCCAGCCACGCCTCCTCGTCCTGGCCCACGACGAACTCCCGCACCCGCACGGCGGCGGCCACGTCGGGCCGGAGCGCGGGTTCGGGGAGTTCGGGCGCCGCCCAGGGGCCCCCGGCCTCGTCGGCCGCGATGTCGCGCAGCGGCATCCGCATCTTGTACAGGGAGCGGACGGCGGTCCAGCCGTCGCCCTCCGCGACCGAGACGGCCTGCGGGGTGCGTCCGTGGGCCCACACCCGGACCCCACGAGGGCCCGCGTCCCGGTCGACGGAGCGGAGCAGGGCCGTGCCGTGTCCGCGGTCCCGGTACTCGGGGCCGACGACGACCTCGCCGGAGTCGGGTTCGCCGGGGACCCGCTCGACGAACGCGAAACCGACCACGCGGCCCTCCTCGGTGACGACGTGGAAGCGGCTGCTCCCGGAGGGCGCACCGTGGCGGACGCGCAGCAGTGTGTGCTCGGACAGCGGAGCGACACCGTCCGCGCGGCGGGCGGACTCGGAGAGTGCCAGGACCTGGTCGGCGAGGCCGGAGGCCAGGTCATCGGTGACTAGCGGGGTGCTCATGGACGGAAAGCCTACGACGGGACGCCCATAAAGGTTCCGTCAACCTCGCATAGGGAGGCTTTTGTCCTGTTCAGCGGCTCGGAACCCGGGATGTGGGCCGCGTGGCGCGGTCCTGTTCCGGCGGTGCGGGCCCGGAACGGCGCGCCGGGGCCCGGGACGCTTCCGGGGCCTCCCGGCGTGAAGGGGCCCACGCGGTCCGCGGGGTCACCCCTTGCGGCGCTTGCCCTGGTATCCGCCGCCGATGCGGACGCGGCGCACGGGAGCGAGCGGCGCGGCGAGCAGGAGCGCGAGGAGGAGCGCCGCGAGCAGCACCGCCGGAGCCATGTTCGGCCCCATGTCGCCGTGGTCCGCGGCCACCTCCGTCCCGTCGAGGTCGTCGTCGGACGGGGGGGACACCAGCGGCAGCTCGGCGAGGTCCTCGGAGCCGGGAGCGACCTCGGGCAGGTCGGCGTCGTTGCGCGGCAGGGTCGGGATCTCGGCGCCGGTGGTGGGCACGTCGCCCACGCCGCCGCGGGGGGTACCGGGGCTCGCCGTCGGGCTGCTGGAGTCGCGGTCGCGGCCGCCGCCACCGCCACCGGGAGACCGGGTGGGGGCCGGGTCGGAGCTCGAAGGCGGGTCCGACGGGGTGCGGGTCGGTTCCTCGGTGGGCGTTCCGGTGGGTGTCTCGGTGGGTGTCTCGGTGGGCGTTTCGGTGGGTCCGCCGGTGGGTGAGGGCGAGGGGTCCGGCTTGGCCACGGACACCGACCACGTCCCGGTGGAGACGGTGTGGGTGACCGAGGGCTCCAGGACGGAGCAGTCCGCGCCCTCCTCGGCGAGCGCGTAGGTCAGGGTCGCGACGACGTCGGTCGACCGGCGGGGCGAGCCGGTGACGACGCCCGCGGACGCCTCCGCCCCGGGCACCACCTCCTGGCGGGCGAACCCGGAGGAGGTGAAACCCTCGCCCCGCACCTCCAGGTCGAGCAGGCAGACGGCGAGGCCGCCGGTGTTGACGGCGGTGACCGCGTTGGGAGGGGCGGGCCTGCCCGGCTCGACCTCGCTGGCGCTGTTCTCGAAGGCGACGACGGCGGAGGGGACGGGGGCGGGGGAGGGGCTCTCGGAACCGGTCTGGTCCGCGTACGCCGGTGACATCACGGCGACGAGGCCGGAACCGACGAAGACGGCGCCGAGGACGACACCCGTACGGCGGCGGCGGGAGGGCGGGGAACTCGCGGCGTTCAGGGGCATCGGGGCGATTCACTCCTCAGGGTGGCGCGCCAAGGCTGCTTCGGCCGCACCCGGCCGCGAGGAGCTCGCCGCGCCTGACCGACCCCGGGGTTCGGGTGCCCCACGATCTTAGGACCTGCGGCCACGGAAGACGAGTGTCCGGGTGATGCCGTTATGTCATCGGTCCGGCCGGGCTCTCCGCGCGCGGTGCGCGGACGACCCCGGGGCGCCGTGCGCTGGTGCGCGGCGCCCCGGAGTGCTCACGGTCGTGGTGTCCCGGCCCTCCTGTGCGGGGCTACTTGGTGCTGGGCTCGGCGGTCCGGGCCGCGGGCAGCGGCTCCGCCGCCTCGGGCGGCGGCACGGGCGCCTTGGCGACCGGGTCGGGGACGAACCTGTACCCGACGTTGCGCACGGTGCCGATCAGCGACTCGTACTCCGAGCCGAGCTTGGCGCGCAGGCGCCGGACGTGGACGTCGATGGTCCGGGTGCCGCCGAAGTAGTCGTAGCCCCATACCTCCTGGAGCAGCTGGGCCCGGGTGAACACCCGGCCGGGGTGCTGCGCCAGGAACTTGAGGAGCTCGAACTCCTTGAAGGTGAGGTCGAGGATGCGTCCCCTCAGTCGTGCGATGTAGGTGGCCTCGTCGATCACGAGGTCGCCCCGGCGGATCTCGTCGGGGTCGTCGGTCCCGGCCTCGGCGGAGCCGACGGCCAGACGGAGCCGTGCCTCGACCTCCGCCGGGCCCGCGGAGGTCAGGATGAAGTCGTGGACCTGCCAGTCGGGTGTGAGCGCCGCGACGCCGCCCTCGGTGAGGACGACGAGCAGCGGGCAGTCCAGCCCCGTGGTGTCGAGCAGGCGGCAGAAGTTCCTGGCCGCTGCGAGGTCGGTACGGGCGTCGACCAGAATGGCGTCGACGGGCGAGTTCGAGTTGCCGCTCACTCCTGACGCCAGCAGGGCTCCGGCCTCCGCGGGAGCCACCCGCACGGAGTGCAGGAGGAGTCCGAGGGCCGGCAGCACGTGGTCGGACGGTTCGTTGGAGTTCGTCAACAGCAGCAGATGGCTCATGCGTCTCTTCTCGTCAACCCGCGCTATGCGGACGATCGAAGGCGCCATTGCCCCCGGTGAAGATTTGTCTAATACGTCGCCTCCGAGCAACACCAAGGATAATCAACAGATGGCGAAGTGCACTATCAGGTACTGGGCAGCGGCCAAGGAAGCGGCCGGAACAGCGCAGGAGGACGTGGAGGCGGACACTCTGGCCGAAGCGCTCGAAGCGGCGTGTCGTCTGCACCCCGACGACCGCTTCCTGCGCGTACTCGGGGCTTCGTCGCTCCTGGTGGACGAGCGGCCCGTGGGAGCGCGGCCCCATGGCGCGGTCGCGGTCGCCGACGGGACTGTGATCGAGGTCCTACCGCCCTTCGCCGGCGGCTGAGATGTTCCGGAATCAGACGCAATAAGGAGGAAACATGACGGAAATCCCCGAATGGGCTGGGCGTGCGCGCGTGGTGATGCTCGGCAGGGCGGGGTGCCACCTGTGCGAGGACGCGTGGCGGACCATCGGCGCCGTCGCGGACGAGGTCGGGGCGAGCCGTGCGGAGGTGGACCTCGACGGGGTGGACGAGGCCGACCGCGAGGAGTACTGGGACAAGATCCCGGTCACGTTCGTGGACGGGAGGCGCCACGACTTCTGGCGTGTCCGGGAGGACCGGCTGCGCTCGGCGCTCGGCGGCTGAAGGGCGGTTTCTCCAGGGGGGGCCGAGCGGTTTCGTCCGCGAATACCCCCGCCCGTGCCATTCCGGCTGTCCTGAATCGGTGAGCGTGCTCCCTCCTTTTTCCGAGGGTTCCCGGAGAACCCCGCGCATGGGAACTTCTGATCACGGAGTCACAGCGGGCCCCACTTTGTGCGTGCTTTCACAAGCACGTAATCTAGGTCCACAGCCCCCGTCGGGAGCACACTCGCGCGTATCCCGGGACCCGGCCGCGCACCCGCACCCGCCCCCGTGCCCCGTCCGCACCGACCGCCGCTCAGGAGCGCCCGCCTGTGATCAGTCGTCCACCACGGCCCCGGGAGAGGGGTATCCCGGAGGCCACCGTCGCCCGGCTCCCCGTCTACCTGCGCGCGCTCCAGTCCCTCCAGGACCGCGGCACCCTCACCGTCTCCTCCGAGGACCTCGCCTCCGCCGCCGGCGTCAACTCCGCGAAACTCCGCAAGGACCTGTCCCACCTCGGCTCCTACGGGACCCGCGGGGTGGGCTACGAGGTCCAGTACCTCGTCTATCAGATCTCACGTGAGCTTGGTCTCACCCAGGACTGGGCCGTGGCCATCGTCGGCATCGGCAACCTCGGCCGCGCACTGGCCAACTACGGGGGTTTCGGCACCCGCGGCTTCCGCATAGCGGCCCTCCTCGACGCCGACCCCGAGATGGTCGGGCAGAGCGTGGCGTCCCTGGACGTGAGGCATATTGACAACCTGGAGGACGTCGTCCGTTCCAAGGGCGTTTCCATAGGAGTCATCACCACGCCCGCGGCCTCGGCCCAGGGCGTCGCCACCCGCTTCGTGGAGGCGGGGGTGAGCAGCATCCTCAACTTCGCGCCGGTCGTGCTCAATGTGCCGGACGGGGTCGATGTGCGTAAGGTCGACTTGTCCATCGAACTCCAGATCCTCGCCTTCCACGCGCAGCGCAGGGCGGACGGCGACGGCCGTGCCGCGGAACGGGCGGGACTGGAACTGACATGAGACGGGTACCGGCCGGAGAAGCCGGTCGGAGCGGTGGGCGAAGAGCGAGCGTGCGCCGCGTTCCGGGGGGCTGGCCACGGGGGCCGGCCGACGTGCCGGAGCATAGAGAGACGCTGTGTCGTGCCTGCATAGGAGAATGCGGATGAGTGTCCTGGCCGTGGGGTTGAGCCACCGGAGTTCGCCGGTGGCGCTGCTCGAACGCGTCGCGCTGAACGGGGAGGCGCGCACCAAGGCGGTCGGGGAGATGGTCGGCTCCGACTCCGTCAACGAGGTCATGGTGGTCTCCACCTGCAACCGGACGGAGGTCTACGCCGACGTCGAGGCCTTCCACGGCGGAGTGGCGGCCATCACCGAACTCCTCTCCTGGCACAGCGGGGTGCCGCTCGGAGAACTCTCCGAACACCTCTACGTGCACTACGAGGACCGCGCCGTCCAGCACCTGTTCTCGGTCACGTGCGGCCTGGACTCCATGGTCGTCGGCGAGGGCCAGATCCTCGGACAGGTGCGCGACGCCCTCAAGGAGGGGCAGGACACCGGTTCCGTCGGCCGCGTCCTCAACGACCTCGGCCAGAGGGCCCTGCGGGTGGGCAAGCGCGCCCACACCGAGACCCACCTCGACCACGCGGGCGCCGACATGGTCAGCTTCGGCCTCACCGTCGCCGCCCGCGACCTGGGCCTGGGCCCGACCGGCGCGGACGAGACCACCGCCGACCGGACGGTCCCCGCCGTGGGCGCGGTCCCGCCCGTGGGCTGCCCCATGTCCGCGTCGGCCGGCGACACCGGCGACGGGCCCGGGCTCGCCCGGCCCTCCCGCGGGCCCCTCTCCGGCCTGCGCGTCCTGGTCCTCGGCGCGGGGTCCATGAGCGCGCTGTCGGCCAACACCGTCTCCCGCCAGGGCGCCGCGACCGTCGTCGTCGCCAACCGCACGCCCGAGCGCGCCGCCCGGCTCGCCGAGTGCCTCACCGAGGCCTACGACACCGTCCGCTCCCGGTCCGTCCCCTTCGCGGACGCCGCAGGGGTCCTCGCCGACGTCGACCTCGTCATCTCCTGCACCGGGGCCCAGGGCCTGGTCCTGACCGCCGACGCCGTCGCCGCGGCCACGGCCGGCCGCACCCGGCCCCTGGTCTTCCTCGACCTCGCGCTGCCCCGCGACATCGACCCCGCCGTGCGCGACCTGCCCGGTGTGCGCCTCGTCGACATCGAGGACCTGCGCCTGGCCGCGGCCACCGGCTCCGCCGGCGGGGGCGGCGACCGCTCCAGCGCCCTCACCCTCGTACGCGGGATCGTCGACGAGGAGGTCACCGAGTTCCGCACGGTCCGCCGCGCGAACCAGGTCACCCCCACCGTCGTCGCCCTGCGCTCCCAGGCCAGGGACGTCGTCGAGGCGGAGCTGTCCAGACTCCACGGCCGCCTGCCCGACGACATCGACGACCGCACGCGGGAGGAGATCACCCGCGCGATGCGCCGGGTCGCCGACAAGCTCCTCCACCGGCCCACCGTGCGCGTCAAGGAACTGGCCGCCGCGCCGGACGGCGAGTCCTACGAGGCGGCCCTGCGGCAACTCTTCGACCTCGACCCCAAGACCCCGGAGGCGCTGACCGCCTCCGGCGGTCCCAGCACCGCGGCGCGGTCCGCACAGGAGAAGGCATGACCGGCACTCCCGCCAAACTCGGCACGCGTCGCAGCACCATGGCGACCAGCCAGTCCCGGATGGTCGCGGACGCGATCACCGAGCGCACCGGCCAGGCCATCGAACTGGAGCTGATCACCAGCTTCGGCGACGTCACCAAGGCCCACCTGACCCAGCTCGGCGGCACCGGGGTGTTCGTCAACGCCCTGCGCGACGAACTCGTCGCGGGCACCATCGACTTCGCCGTCCACTCCCTCAAGGACCTGCCCACGGCCCCCGCCGACGGGCTCGTCCTCGCCGCCGTGCCCGAGCGCGACGACCCCCGCGACGCCCTGTGCGCCCGCGACGGGCTCGCGTTCGCCGACCTGCCCGCCGGGGCCAGGGTCGGCACCGGCTCCCCGCGCCGGGTCGCCCAGCTCGCGGCCCTCCGCCCGGACCTCACCTACCTGCCCATCCGAGGAAACGCCGAGACGCGCCTGGGCAAGGTCGCCTCCGGCGAGCTCGACGCGGTCGTCCTCGCCTACGCCGGCCTCGGCCGCGTCGGCCGGATGGACGACGTCACCGACGTCTTCGAGCCGGAGCAGATGCTGCCCGCTCCCGGACAGGGCGCCCTCGCCGTGGAGTGCTCGGCCGAGCGCCGCGACGGCGACCTCGCCTACCTCGCCACCGTCGACCACCCCGCCACCCGCGTCGCCGTCGTCGCCGAGCGCACCGTCCTCTCCGAGCTGGAGGCCGGGTGCGCCGCCCCGGTCGGCGCCTACGCCGAGTACGACGCCGGGACGGGGAGCCTGCGCCTGCGCGCGGCCGTCGTCTCCACCGACGGCACCGCCTCCGTGCGCGGCGAGCGCACCGCCGACCTCGCCTCGACCGGTGACCTGGCCGCCGCCACCGCGCTCGGCCGCGACCTGGCACGCAGCATGATCGGTGAGGGCGCCGACCGGATCGTCGCCGAGGCCTTCGCCGAGAGGGACACACCCTGACCAGGAGTCGACGGCGGGGCGCCTCGGCCGCACCCCGCCGCACCCGCCGGCGCCCCGGAGAACTCCGCGCACGGGGACGCCGGCGACCACACAGAGGAGCCAGTACGTGAACGCCAACGCCAACTCCCAGCCGGAGGAGCCCCGCGCCGCCGCCCGGTCCGGGCACGTCGCCCTGGTCGGGACCGGTCCGGGCGGCGCCGATCTGCTGACCCTGCGCGGCGCCGAGCTGCTGAGGCGCGCCGACGTGGTCGTCACCCTGCGGGAGCCCGCCGCCGAGGAGCTGGCGGGCTTCCGCGAGGAACTCCTCTCCCACTGCTCCGAAGGCGTCTCCGTCCTCCAGGCCGACGAGTGCGGCGGAGACCTCAACGCCCTCGCCGTCGCCCGCGCCCGCGAGGGGCAGCGGGTCGTGCGCCTGTACTCCGGCGACCCGTTCTTCGGCTGCCGCGGCGCCGACCTCGTCGCCGCCTGCGAGGAGGCCGGGGTCGAGGTCGAGGTCGCCCCGGGCGTCTCCGCCGTCACCTCCGTCCCCACGTTCGCGGGCCTCCCGCTGATGGGCGACGGCGTCCCCGAGGTGCGGATCCTCAACGCCCGCCCGCACGGCAAGGCCGAGGTCGACTGGAACGAGGCCGCCGCGAGCGACGCCACCCTGGTCATCATGGGCGGCGACGCCCCCGCCGAGGAGCCGCCCGAACACCGCGGCCCCGGCCTCGACGTGCTCTGCAAGACCCTCGTCGCGGGCGGCCGGCCCGCGAGCACCCCGGTCTCCGTCGTGCGCGCGGGCGGGACCACCCGGCAGACCACCGTCACCTCGACCCTGGCCCGCCTGGTCGCCGACCTGAAGGCCAAGGACGCCAAGAACCACCACGCCACCGCGCCCGCGCTCATGATCGTCGGACCCGGCGCCGCGCGCAGGCCCGAGCTGTCCTGGTACGAGGGGCGCCCGCTCTTCGGCTGGCGCGTCCTGGTGCCCCGCACCAAGGAGCAGGCCGCGGCCCTGTCCGACCAGCTGCGCGGTTACGGCGCGGTGCCGGAGGAGGTGCCGACCATCTCGGTGGAGCCGCCGCGCACCCCGCAGCAGATGGAGCGCGCCGTCCGCGGGCTGGTCACCGGCCGCTACCAGTGGGTGGCGTTCACCTCCGTCAACGCGGTCAGGGCGATCCGCGAGCGCCTGGAGTCCTACGGCCTCGACGCGCGCGCGTTCGCCGGGGTCAAGGTCGCCGTCGTCGGGGAGGCCACCGCCGACGCTGTGCGCGAGTTCGGCATCCAGCCCGACCTGACACCGCCGGAGGACGCCCAGTCCAGTGCCGGCCTGGTGTCGGTGTGGCCGCCCTACGACGACGAGATCGACCCGATCGAGCGGGTCCTGCTGCCCCGCGCCGACATCGCCACCGACACCCTCGTCGCGGGCCTGACCGACCTCGGCTGGGAGACCGACGACGTCACCGCCTACCGCACGGTGCGCGCCGCCCCCCCGCCCGCGCCCGTCCGGGAGGCGATCAAGGGCGGTGGTTTCGACGCGGTCATGTTCACGTCCTCCTCCACGGTGCGCAACCTGGTGGGGATCGCGGGCAAGCCGCACAACACCACCGTCATCGCGGTGATCGGCCCGGAGACGGAGCGGACCGCCGTCGAGTTCGGCCTGCGCGTCGACGTGGTGGCCCCCAAAGCCTCGGTTTCGGCCCTCGCCCGGGCCCTCTCGGAGTACGGTGCCGCCAGGAGCCGCGAAGCCGTCGAGTCCGGCAAGCCCGTCCTCAAGCCCAGCCAGAAGCGCCGCGGACGCCGACGCAAACTGTAGACCGCCCACGCGGTCGGACGCCGTGCAGGCCGGTGCCCCGGCCGCAGGGGGTGCCGACCCGACGGTGTCCACGGTCCGCCCCGCACGCGCGGGGCCCCGGGAGGCCGGGCCCAGACCACACGTCCACCTCGCGAACCCACGTACGGGAGCCCGCAATGACCGCATCCGGAAACGACGCCGCCTTCCCCGCCGCCCGTCCCCGCCGCCTGCGCCGTGGACCGGCGCTGCGTCGCCTGGTCGCCGAGACCCGGGTGCTCCCGCGCAACCTGGTCCTGCCGATGTTCGTCAAGGAGGGGATCACCGAACCCGTGACGATCTCCTCGATGCCCGGCCAGGTGCAGCACACGCGCGACAGCCTGCGCAAGGCCGCCCACGAGGCCGCGGCCGCCGGGGTCGGCGGACTCATGCTGTTCGGCATCCCCGCGCACAAGGACGAGCGAGGATCGGGCGCCGACGACCCCGACGGGATCGTCCAGGCGGCCCTGCGCGACCTCGCGGCCGAGGTCGGCGACGACCTCGTGGTCATGGCCGACCTGTGCCTGTGCGAGTACACCTCGCACGGCCACTGCGGGCCGCTGGAGACCGGCGGGCACGTCGACAACGACCTCACCCTGGAGCGCTACGCGTCCGTCGCCGCCGCACAGGCGGAGGCGGGGGCGGCCGTCGTGGCGCCCAGCGGCATGATGGACGGCCAGGTCGCGGCCATCCGCGCCGGGCTGGACCGCGCGGGGTTCGGGCAGGTGCCGATCCTGGCCTACGCCGCCAAGTACGCGTCGTCCTTCTACGGCCCCTTCCGTGAGGCCGCCGAGGGCGCCCCGCAGTTCGGCGACCGCTCCGGCTACCAGCAGGACCCCGCCAACGTCCGCGAGGCCCTGCGCGAGGTCGCCCTCGACGTTGCGGAGGGCGCCGACATGGTCATGGTCAAACCCGGCCTGGCCTACCTCGACATCGTCGCCAAGGTGGCGGAGGCGTCCCCGGTACCCGTGTCGGCCTACCAGGTCAGCGGTGAGTACGCGATGATCGAGGCGGCGGCGGAGCGCGGCTGGATCGACCGCGAGCGGGCCATCGTGGAGACCCTGACCTCGTACCGGCGGGCGGGGGCCGAGCAGATCCTCACGTACTGGGCCACCGAGGCGGCACTCCTGCTGCGGTAGTGCGACCAGGCCTTTCGCCCCGGTCGCGGTCGCCGGGCGCGGGGCCCCGGACCGAGGCCGCGCCTGAGCCGAGCACGACCACCGGGGAGGCCCCATGGCCGACGTACTGTACCGACGTAGGCGCCGACATGCGACGGACAGCATGCTCGACGCGGCCCTGCGCTACGCGCGGCTGGGCTGGCCGGTCGCGCGCGGCGCCGCGCCGGGCGAGGACCGCGCGTGCAGCTGCGACCGGATGGGCTGTCCGGACCCGGCGGCGCACCCGGTCACGATGGCCTGGGGGGTGGAGGCCAGCACCGACGCCGCCACCCTCCGGCGCTGGTGGACGGCCACCCCGGACGCCAACGTCATCCTGCCGACCGGCCGGGTCTTCGACGTGTTCGACGTCCCGCGCGAGGCCGGCGTGATGGCCCTGGCGCGGATGGGCCGCTCGGGCGTCCCGGCCGGGCCGGTCGCGGCGGTCGACTCCTCCCGCTACCTGTTCTTCGTGGCCACGCGCTCCCCGGTCGACGAGGACGAGTGGTGGTCCTGCCACCTGGACTGCGTGCCCGAGGACGTCGAGGAGATGCCGGGCCTGCGCTGGCACTGCCGGGACAGCTTCGTCCTCGGCGCGCCGTCCCTGCTGCCCTCGGGCAGCCGGGTCACCTGGATCCGCACACCGCTCGACGCGGGCGAACCGGTCCCGCTCCCCGACCCGATCGCGGTGCTCGGCATCCTCGCCGACGCCAGCGCCGAGTTCTCGGGCTGACGCACGCGGCCCGGCACCGACACGGCGGCCCGGGGCACGGGGCCCCGGGCCGTGGCGCCCCGCCGTCCCGGGGCGGCGGGATCAGGCCCCTCCGCGCTCGCGCACCCACAGCGCCAGCCGCGTCCGGTCGCGCAGGCCGAGCTTGCGCAGGATGCTGGTGACGTGGTTCTTCGCGGTCCCCTCCGTGATGAACAGGGTCCGCGCGATCTCCCGGTTGGTGGCCCCGGTCCCCACCAGCCTCGCCACCTCCTCCTCGCGCTCCGACAGCGGGGACGCGGCGGGCGCGGCGGACCCGGTGGCGGGCCCCGCCCCGGGGGCCCGGGCCGGGTCCAGGGCGGCGACGAGCCGCTGGGCGGCGGGCCCGCCCAGGACGGTCTCCCCCCGTGAGGCGCGGCGCAGCGCCGAGACCAGCTCCTCCGGCGGAACGTCCTTGAGCAGGTAGCCGCGGGCCCCGGCGCGCAGACCGCCGAAGATCAGCTCGTCGTCGTCGAACGTGGTCAGCACGACGGCCGGAACGCCCGGGTACTCCTCGCGCATGCGGCCGATGAGGGTCACCCCGTCCATGAGGGGCATGCGGGCGTCCACGAGGGCCACGTCGGGGAGGGGGGCGGCCGAGGACAGGAACTCCAGGGCCTCGACCCCGTTCGCCGCCTCGCCGACCACGTCGATGCCCTCCTCGATCTCCAGCAGCTTGCGCAGGCCCTGCCTCAGCAGGATCTGGTCGTCGACGATCAGAACCGAGACGGTGGTCACGCGGTGCCTCCAGCGGTGGTCGGAACGGTCTCCCGTTCGGTGCGCAGCGCGGGGACGGACACCCGGAGCCGGAAGCCCTGCCGCCGCGTCCCCGTGTCCTCCCCCGCGCCCTCCCGGAGCGGGTCCCCGGCCCGGCCGCCCCCGGTATCCTGCTCCGTGCCAGGGGCGCCGGCCCCGCCCCCGTCGCCGGCCTCCAACGCGCCCCCGACCGAGGCCACCCGCTCCGCCAGCCCGCGCAGGCCGAACCCGCCGAGCGCCGCCCCCTGCGCAGCCCCGGCGCCGTTGTCGGCCACCGTGACCGCCACCCCGGCGGGGTCCGCCGCGACCTCCACCTCCACCAGGTCCGCGCCCGAGTGGCGCATCGCGTTGGTCAGGCCCTCCTGGAGGGCGCGGTAGCAGACCAGCTCGGCCTCCTCCGACAGCTCCGGCCAGTCGCCGGCGTCGGTGAAGGCGATGCGGATGCCCCCGCCGTCGAACGAGTCCGCCATCGCGCGCATGGCGGCCACCCCCGCTCGCCCCTCCAGCCGCAGCGGTCGCAGCGCGCGCACCCACCTGCGCGTGTCGGTGAGGGCCTCGCCCGCCAGCTCCCTGGCCTGTTCCACCTCGCCCCAGGCCCGGTCGGGGCGGGCGGTGCGGAAGCGCAGCGCGTTGGACAGGGACATGGCGAGCGCGGTCAGGTAGTGGCCGGTGCTGTCGTGCATCTCCCGGGACATACGCGCGCGCTCCTCGGCCACGGTCAGCTCCCGTACCCGGGCGGCGCGCAGGCGCAGGTCCTCGTGGGCCTCCTCCAGCTCGGCGAGGAGGGCCGTGGTGCGCTCGGCGCGCTCCCCGGCGACGACGAGCCCCACGAAGGCCATGCCCGACACGGCCACGATGAAGAGGAGGCTCGTCCCCATCACCAGCCCTGCCCAGAGCGGCACCACCCCGGGCAGGAAGAGGGCGAGCACCACGCTGAGCGCGAAGACGGAGGCCCCGTAGCCGACCCCGCCGAGGAGGCCGAACACGGCCACCGCGTTCATCGTCCCCACGCAGACCAGCAGGAACATCGTGTAGTTGTTCGTGATCAGGCACAGCACGGTCAGCACCAGGAAGACCACGCTGGCCGCCCGCCGCAGCGGAGGGGAGTCCGCGGACCAGGCGAGGAACGGCCACAGCGCGCACGAGGCGACCGCCGCACCGAAGCTGGCGAACACCATGGCCCTCAGCGCGGGCGGCTCGTCCGCCAGGCCCATGTCGAACACGAGGCCCATGGTCTGGAGCACGAGCGCGATCCCCGTCGCACCCCAGAACAGCAGCTGCAGCATGCGCGGCGGGCGGTCCCTGTACAGGGTGACCCAGGCCGACAGGTCGGGGAGCGAACCGGACGTGTTCATCCCACGAGCGTAGCCACGCCCCGACGGTGGGCGGAGTGGCCCGGGGTCATGTCCGGAGCACGTTCCGGCCATGACCTCCGGCATGCCCCGGACGCGGAGAACGCCATGACCGCACCGTGCCGCACGGTCGATGCGGCCGTTCCGCGCCTTTCCCTAATGTTCTCCGTGAAAGGCAGGCGGCGGAGGGGAAAAGCGCGGGGGAACGGCCTCGGCGAACACGGGAAAGCCCCCTCCCCTCGGTGGACACCGCCTTTCCGGCGGACGGGACCTCGCGGTACGCCGGCGCGCCGACCGTGCCGGATCCGCCGCTGACCTCACCCGACGCCCCGACCGTCCCCGCAGCGCGGACGGGGGTCGCGGGCGCCGCCGCGCTCCGCACCCGATTCCGCCCCGACCCCGAAAGGACACACGGACGCCGATGAACGGCACGCCTGTGATCACCACCGAGAAACTCACCAGGGACTACGGAAACGGCGCGGGAGTCTTCGACGTCGACCTCTCCGTTCCGCGCGGAACCGTTTTCGGACTCGTCGGCCCCAACGGGGCCGGAAAGACCACGCTCCTCTCCGTCCTCGCCGGGCTCAGGAGGGCCGGGAGCGGGAACGTGCACGTGGACACCGCGGGCGGACGGGTCCTGCTCTGCCCCGACGTCCCGGACTTCGAGCCCTGGCTCACCGCCACCGAGGTCGTCGTCCTCAGCGCCGAGGCCGCCGGGGTCCCGGTCACCCCGGAGGACGCGGCCCTCGCCCTGGAGCGGGTCGGGCTCACGGAGGCCGCGCACCGCCGCAACGCCCGCTTCTCCCGGGGCATGCGGCAGCGGCTGGGCCTCGCCGCCGCACTGGTCTGCCGGCCCGAGGTGCTCATCCTGGACGAGCCCGCCTCCGGGCTGGACCCGCGGGGGCGGGTGGACGTGCTCGCCCTCATCCGCTCCCTCCGCGAGCACTGCACGGTCATCCTGGCCAGCCACCTGCTCGGCGACGTGCAGAGGGTGTGCGACGACGTCGCCGTCCTGGTCCGGGGGCGGGTGGTCTACCAGGGGCCCGTCGCCGACATCGCCGACCGCGGACGCCCCAGCGCCTGGCACGTGCGGGTCCGCGGCACGGCCCGGGAGGTCGTGGAGCTCCTCTCCGCCGAACCGTGGGTGACCCGGGCGTCCCCCGTCGAGGCCGAACCCGACCTCGTCTTCGTCGAGGCCGTCGCCGCCGAGCACGGGGAGGCCGGCATCCCGCGCACGCTCGTGGAGCACGGCGTCCCGCTGGTCTCCATGAACGGCTACGAGGCCGACCTGGAGTCGGCCTTCCTCTCCCTCACCTCGACGGACGCCACCGACGGGAGCACCCGATGAACACCGCGCTCTACCGCAACGAGATCCGGCGCATGACGCGCACCCACACCCTCGCCGGGCTCATGGCGTTCTTCGTCTTCTTCGGGGCGGCCTCGCCGGTCCTGGTGTTCCTCCTGCCCGACCTGCTGGCGGCCATGGAGGGCGTGGAGGGGGTCCAGACCGGCATGGCGGACCTCATGCCGGAGGCCACCCCGGTCGCCGCGCTCGGCTCCTACGTGGAGAACGCGCAGATCCTCGGCGTGCTGTTCGTGCTCCTGGTGGCCGCGGGCGCCCTGGCGCTGGACGGCAGCGCCGGCCGCTCGACGTTCTACCGGGTCCGGGTCCCCGGTCCCGCCGCGCTGGTGCTGCCGCGCTTCGCGGTCCCCGCGATGGCCGCCGTCGCCGCGTACACGGCCGGCGCCGTGGCCGCCTGGGCGACCACGCTGCTGCTGATCGGGGAGCTCCCCCTCGGGGCCACCCTCGCGGGCGCGCTGTTCACGGGGCTGTTCCTGGTGTTCGCCGTCGCGGTGACGGCGCTGGTCGCCGGCCGGGCCGGCGGCCTCCTGCCCACGGTCGGGTTCTCCGTGGCCGCACTGGTCCTGCTCGTCCTGCTGGGCCAGCTGCCGGTGGTGGGGGAGTGGTCGCCCACCACCCTCTTCGCCGCGCAGGCCGCCCTGCCCGGCGGTGCGCCGGTCACCGACTTCCTGCCCGCCGCGGTCAGCACCCTCGTGGGGACCGCCGCCCTCCTCGCGCTGGCCGTGCGCGGGTTCGGCGCCCGGGAGGTCTGAGGGGAGGGGCGCCGGGAGAAACCGGCGGAGGGGGTCATCGGACGGACCCCCTCCGTCGGCGTCCTGTTGGGCCCGGGGGCGTCCTAGATCTCCGTGGCGTTCACCACGATCCCGTCCTCGTCGCTGTAGAGCCACTCGCCCGGGACGAACACGACGTCGCCGAAGGCCACCGGCACGTCGAGGCGCCCCGCGCCGTCCTTCGCGGACTTGCGGGGGTTGGATCCCAGGGCCTTGACCCCCAGGTCGAGACCGCCGAGGGCCCTGGTGTCGCGCACCGCGCCGAGGATCACGACGCCGGCCCACGCGTTCTCCACGGCCGCCGCGGCGATCATGTCGCCCATCAGTGCGGACCGGAGCGAGCCGCCGCCGTCCACGACCAGTACCGCCCCCTCACCAGGGGTGTTGAGGACCTGCTTGACCAGGCCGTTGTCCTCGTGGCACTTGACGGTGCGGATGCGGCCCGAGAAGACCGTCCGCCCGCCGTACCGGCGGAACTGCGTGGAACAGCTGCGCAGGGTGTCGCCGTGGTCGTCGACGAGGTCCGCGGTGGAGAAGTCGGGGGTCATGTCGGCTCCGGTTCGGGTCGTGGGCGGGCACCGTCGAAGCTACCCGCCGGCGCCCGGAGTTCTTTCGTCGGTCCGGAACGTCTCTTTCGTCTGTGGGGCCGCCTCTCCGGCCCTGAACGGTCGAAGTTGATGACAGGATAAGGACCTTCCCGTCATCACCTCGTGGGAGTCCCGTCACCCGCCGACCGGACGTCGCCCAGCCCTTCCCCCTGCTCGCGCGCGACCCTCCCCGTACGACTTCTTCTGGAGAGAGATGGTCTCCGAGATCTTCGCCGTCAGTGCCGCCTGGTCCCGGGCCGTGATCGAGTTCACCGCCGGCCTCGACCCCTGGGTCCAGCAGGCCGCCTACCTGGGCACCGACCTCTTCCTCGGCGTGTTCGCGGTGCTCTTCCTCGCCGCCTGGTGGCGCGCCAGGTCCCACAGCTCCCGCGCGGTCGGCCTGGCGCTGTTCGCCCCCGTCGCCACCGTCGTCGCCTACGCCGTCAGCCGCACCGTCAAGTCGTTCTTCGAGCAGCTGCGGCCCTGCCAGGCCATGACCGACCTGACCACCATCGCCACCTGCGACCCCATCGGCGACTGGTCGTTCCCCAGCAACCACGCCGCCATCGCCGGCGCCGCCGCCGCGGCCGTCGTCGTCGCCTGGCGCCGCTTCGCCGTCGTCGCCGTGGTGTTCGCCGTCCTCGAGGCCTTCTCCCGGGTCTTCGTCGGCGCCCACTACCCCCACGACGTCACCGTCGGCCTGCTCGTCGGCGCCGCCGTCGCCACCCTCGCCTCCCTCGCCATGGCCCGCCCGATGACCGCGGTCGTCGACCGCATCGCCGCCACCGAGCGCCTCCGCCCCCTCGTCCGGGCCGAAGGCGCCGCCGCCGACGGCGTCGAACCGCCCGCGGAGCCGGCGTCCGGCAACACCTACGCGCGCTCCTGACCCTTCCTCACCGTGCCCCGTCCCGCCCCGGGACGGGGCACACGTGTGTCCGGGGTCCGGGCCAGGGGCGGAGAACCCCTGGGGCGCGGACGGCGCCCGGCCCCCGAAGCGGGGGAGCCGCGCTCGTCGACGGGGTCCGGGCCGCGGGAGCGCTGAAGGCGCTCCTGCCCCGGTGGAGCAAGGGCGGTACGCGCTTCGAGGACTTCTCGGGCGGGCTCCGTGACGCCTGTGCGCGGGCGGAACGCCTTCCGCCCGGGGGAGATCCGGGGACGCGGGTCCATCTCCTCGTGGGGGCCGTCCTACGCCCCTGACCTCGGAGGCGGGTCACGGTTCCGTGACCGGGGACAGCTGACACACTGGTGAGGTGGGTACTCAACAGACTTCAGCAGAGCTCTTCGAGCGGGCAGCCGCCGTCGTTCCCGGTGGCGTGAACTCGCCCGTGCGCGCCTTCGGCGCGGTCGGCGGCACCCCGCCCTTCTTCGTCCGGGGCGAGGGCCCCTACCTCACCGACTCCGACGGCCGCCGGTACGTCGACCTGGTGTGCTCGTGGGGACCGCTGATCCTCGGGCACGCCGCCCCCGCCGTCGTGGACGCCCTCCACACGGCGGTCGACGCGGGGACGTCCTACGGGGCGCCGACGCCGGGCGAGGTCGAGCTCGCCGAGCTGATCGTCGGCCGCACCCCCGTGGAGAAGGTCCGCCTGGTCAACTCCGGCACCGAGGCGACCATGTCCGCGATCCGCCTCGCGCGGGGATTCACCGGCCGCAGCAAGATCGTCAAGTTCGCGGGCAACTACCACGGCCACGTCGACGCGCTCCTGGCCGCCGCCGGCTCCGGTCTCGCGACGTTCGCGCTCCCCGACTCCCCGGGCGTGACCGGCGCCAGCGCGGCCGACACCCTGGTGCTGCCCTACAACGACACCGAGGCCGTCGAGCGGGCGTTCGCCGAGCACGGCGACGACATCGCCTGCGTCATCGCGGAGGCCTGCCCAGCCAACATGGGCGTGGTCCCGCCCGGGGCCGGGTTCAACGCCCGCCTCAAGGAGATCGCGCACGCCAACGGCGCCCTGCTGATCCTCGACGAGGTCCTGACCGGATTCCGCGTCAGCGCGTCCGGGTGGTACGGCCTGGAGGGCGTCGCCCCCGACCTGATGACCTTCGGCAAGGTCATGGGGGGCGGCCTGCCCGCCGCGGCGTTCGGCGGACGGGCCGAGATCATGGACCGGCTGGCCCCCGAGGGCCCCGTGTACCAGGCGGGCACCCTCTCCGGGAACCCCCTCGCCACCGCGGCCGGGCTCGCCACCCTGCGCGGCGCGACCCCCGAGGTGTACGAGCACATCGACCGCGTGTCCGCGCAGGTGCGGGCGGAGGTCTCCGGGGCGCTCGACGCCGCCGGGGTCGTCCACCGGGTCCAGGGCGGCGGCAACCTCTTCACGGTGTTCTTCACCGACCGGGAGGCCGTCGACTTCGACAGCGCCCGCACCACGGACACGGGCGTGTTCGCCGCGTTCTTCCACGCGATGCTCGACCAGGGCGTGTACCTGCCCCCCGCGGCCTTCGAGGCCTGGTTCTTCTCCGCCGCGCACGACGAGGCGGCCGTGGACAGGGTGGTCTCGGCACTGCCCCGAGCGGCCCAGGCAGCGGCAGAGGCCCAGGGCTGACCCCCCGCGGTCCGCCCCATGACCCCGAAAGAAAGACTCACACGATGACGACGACGACCGTCGTGCACCTGCTGCGGCACGGAGAGGTGTACAACCCGGACAAGGTGCTCTACGGAAGGCTTCCCGACTTCCACCTGAGCGAGCGGGGCCGGCAGATGGCCGAGATGGCCGCGGAGTGGTTCGAGGGCCACGACATCGCCGCGCTGTTCTCCTCCCCGCTGGACCGGACCCAGGAGACAGCCGTCCCGCTCCAGAAGATGCTCGGCCTCCCGGTCACCCTCGACGACCGGCTCATCGAGTCGGCCAACAAGTTCGAGGGGATGGCGCTGTCCCGGAGGTCGATGCGCGACCCCCGCGTGTTCAGCCGCGTCTACAACCCGTTCCTGCCGTCCTGGGGGGAGCCGTACTCCGAGATCGTCACCCGGATGGTCTCCGCCGTCAAGGTCGCCCGCCGTGCGGCCTGGGGGCGCGAGACGGTGCTCGTCAGCCACCAGCTGCCGATCTGGATGGTCCGCCGCGCCGCCGAGGCGAAGAGGCTCTGGCACCGGCCGGACCTGCGCGAGTGCAATCTGGCGAGCGTCACGTCCCTGACCTTCGCCGACCAGCGGCTGGCCAGCGTCAGTTACGCCGAGCCGGCCGCCGAGTTGTACCGCGACGAGCCGTCGGTGCCCGGGGCGTGACACGGAGCGCGTACCCGTAGCGGTAAGCTGGTGCTTCGGGTGCGGTAGGCGTGCGCTTTTCCGGCGTTCGGCCTTCCCGGGGCACGCCCCGGTCGCATCGGCCACCCCGCGCCCTGAGCGCGTCGGTGCCAGCGGGCCCAGCAGCCGCATCCGAACCCCTTGCCGGTTTTCACCGCCCAGCGGTTCGGCATGTCCGTACTCATCGTGAGCGAGAAGGTGATCCCATGGGTTCCGTCATCAAGAAGCGTCGCAAGCGGATGGCGAAGAAGAAGCACCGCAAGCTGCTCAAGCGCACGCGTATCGCGCGTCGCAACAAGAAGTAGGAACGGTCGCGGCGAAGTCGTCTCTCCGCGGGCGTGGGCGTGCCCCCGGTTCGCCCCGGACGCGGAGACACCTTCCCCCTTTGCGCGCGCTTTGCCGCCGCAATGGAATTTTCTGGGTGAGGCGCTGTTGTGTCTCACGGGTCGCGGTCGCCGGTTCACCCTCGTGGTGAACGGTCCGCGGACCTCCCGGAACAGCTCCCGTCTCCTTCCAAGGAACGTGTCGCCATGGCTCGTGTCGTACTCGTCACCGGGGTGTCCAGCCCCCTTGCCGCCAGGGTCGCGCAGACCCTGAGCGAGGAGCCCGGTGTCCGCCGGGTGATCGGCGCCGACTCGTCGCCGCCGCCCCAGGACACGCGGGGTATCGAGTACGCCCATGTCGACCTGCACGACGGGAGCCTCGACCGGATCGTCACCGACTCCGGTGCCGAGCTGGTGCTGCACCTCGGGCTGGACACCGAGGGCGCCCCGAACCGGGAGGACAACCTCCTGGGGACGATGCGGGTGCTGGGCGCGGCCCAGCGCTCCACCTCCGTCCGGCGCCTGGTGGTGCGCTCCAGCGCCACCCTCGACGCCGACGACGCGGCCGAGGTCGAGCGCCACACGCGCGGCCTCCAGCGCCGCCGCCCCGACCTCTCGGTGGCCCTCCTGAGGTTCGCCAACCTCATCGGCCCCTCGGCCGACACCCCCCTCACCCGCTACCTCGACTCGCGCCTCGTGCCCACGGTGCTCGGCAACGACCCGCGGGTGCGCTTCCTGCACGAGGACGACGGCGCCGAGGCGCTGGTGCGCATGGCGCTCAGCGACGGGACCGGCTTCTTCGACGTGGCCGGAGCCGATCCCGTGCCGCTCTCGCAGTGCCTGCGCCGCGTCGGCGGCCAGCGGCTGCCGGTCCCCGCCCGCGGCCTCAAGGTGCTGAGCGGCCTGGCCAAGCACGGCCGCATCGGCTACGCGAGCTCCAGCACGACGCGTGCCGTCCACGCGGGACTGCACACCGCGGGGATGGACTCCGACTCCCTGGAGCGGGTGCTGGACTGGTCCCCCGCGTACTCCTCCGCCGAGGCCTTCGAGTCCTACGCGCACAGCCGCGCGTCGTCCTCGCCGCGGCACGGACTGCGCCCGGTCCACGTGCTCGCGCTCGCCCGGGCCACGCTGGGGCGCTGAGCCCCCTCCCACGGTGTCCGCGCGCCCGTTCCGCACGGGACCCGCCGACCCCCGCCGTTCCGGCCCCGAGCGGTTCCCGGCCCGCGGCCCCGCCGCCCTGTGCGTGCAGCCGCGGTCCCCGCGCCGGAGCCCCGGGCCCACCCACCGTCACCCCGGCCCGCCCCGGTCGTCCTCCGCGTGCCCCGACCTCTGTCCGGGCGGCTTCCGCCGCGGTCCCCGCGACCCCGTTGCGGCCCGTGCCCGCCGCGCGCAGGCCGTCGTGGACGCCTCCGGGGGCCGTGACGCGCGGTCCCGCCCGGCCGCGAGCCTCCCGCTTCGCCTCAGACCGCTCTGCGCTGTCTGACCGCGCGCATGGCGACCGCGCCCGCCACCGCGCCCGCCACCGCCGCGGGGACCGCCACCTTCAGCGCGGCCCGGTGCCGCCGGAAGTCGTGGACCGGCCAACCGTGCGTGCGCGCGTACCGGCGCAGGTCCCCGTCGGGGTTGACCGCGTGGGGCCGACCCACGAGGGACAGCAGCGGCAGGTCGTTGGAGGAGTCGCTGTAGGCCGAGCACGCGGCCAGGTCCCAGCCCTCCTTGCGGGCGAGCGCGCGCACCGCCACGGCCTTGGCGGGCCCGTGCAGGAGGTCACCGTTGAGCCGTCCCGTGTACACGCCGTCGACGCTCTCCGCCTCCGTGCCGAGGGCGCCGGTCAGGCCGAGCCGCCGCCCGATGATCTGCGCGAGCTCGACCGGGGTGGCGGTGACCAGCCACACCGGTTCGCCGGCGTCGAGGTGCCGCTGCACCAGCGCGCGCGTGCCCTCCCAGATCCGGTCGGCCATGGTTTCGTCGTAGATCTCCTCGCACAGGGTGACCAGGTCGGCCAGGTCGTGGCCGGCGACGAACGCCAGGGCGGCCTCGCGCGCGGCGTTGATGTGCTCGGGCTGTTCGCTCCCGGTGACCCTGAAGACCGTCTGCCCCCACGCGAAACGCATCAGGTCGCGCGTGGTGAACAGGTCGCGGGCCGCCAGGCCCCGGGCGAAGTGGTAGATCGAGGCGCCCCGCATCAGGGTGTTGTCCACGTCGAAGAAGGCGGCCCCCGGACCGACCGGAGTCGGGGACACGGCGTCGTATGACACGGTTCTCTCCTGGCTTGGGTGGGGGAGGCGGCCCTCCGGTGTCGGGGTGGCGAGCCCCGCGTAGTGCGAGCCTACGACCACCCGCGGGTCGTGCGGGGCCGCTGGGATGCGGTGACAAACCAGGTGATGAAGCTCACAGTGTAAATCCCTGTTGTGGGCCCCACTCTGCGGGATCTTCCCCGAAACTGCCCCCGCCATTCTGGTCAAAGTGCACATCCACCCGTTGGCGTGCAGCATCATTGTCGGGATGGTGACGGTAGGACTGGCATTCATAAGCGCGTTGGTGGGCTGGAGCGCCACCGCCGCGCTCGCCGCGTACGCCCAACGCCGTCCCGGTGTGGCCGCGATCGGGTGGCTCGTCGCGGCACTGGGGATGACGGTGGGCCTCAGCGCGGCCGTGATCGGGGCGATGTTCGACTTCGGCGAACTCACCTTCCGGCTGCTCCAGATCGGTATCAGCCTCCTCGGGCCGCTCTACATGGCCTGGGGCGCCTTCGAGTACGGCGTCCGATCGCCCCGCGGCGTGTTCACCTCGCGGCTGCTGCTGAGCGCGTTCACCATCGTTCCCCTGGTGGTGCTGTCCGTCGACCGGGTGAGCACCCGGTTCGGCGACACCTTCCCCGCCCTGGGCGACCACTACGACCTCATCCCGCGCTCGCTCGTCAACGTCACACAGGTCGTCGCCGCCGTCCTGCTGGTCACCGCGGTCGTCGCGGTGGCCAGGCGCGCCTCCGCCCACCGCAACGCCGACCTGGCGGTGCTCGGCCTGGTCTCCCTCGCCACGGTGCTCTCGGTGCTGGTCGGCCGGTTCGGGCTCGGCCTCGTCGGGCCCCTGCTGATGCTCGGCGCGGTCGCGGCCCTGTGGTGCGCCGCCGCGATGGTCGCGCGCCCCCGCCGCGACCCCTACGACGATGACGACTACTACGACGACTACGACGACGTGGCCGAGGACACCGAAGACGAACTCCCGGAGGAGCCCGTGCGCCGCAAGCGTCGCAACGCCGACCCCTACGACGACTACTACGACGGTCCGCCGACCCGGCAGGCCCCGCCCGCCAAGCTGCGCGGCGTCATCACGATCTACACGCTCGCCGACGGCCAGGGCCCGGGCTTCGACCGCCTCGCCGACGCCGTCGTCGCCCAGGTCGCCGAGCGCGAGCCGGACACCCTGCTGTTCGCCTGCCACACGGTTCCCAGCGCGCCCTCGCAGCGCATCGTCTACGCGATCTACCGGGACGAGCTGGCGCAGGAGGAGCACGAGCAGCAGCCGCACGTCGTGGAGTTCGCCCGGATCGGCGCGAACCACGTCGTCGCCACCAACGTGATCGAACTCTCCCTGGCGGGCGCCTCGGCCAGCGACGGCCTCGCCGGCCTGCTGATGCCCCGCTGACCTGCGCCTTCAAGGCCCGCATGGCAAGGGTGGACGGCGGTGCGGCCCCTGGCCCCCACCAGGGGAGGTCTCGAACCGGTGTCTTCTCCCCGGAACGCCGAACCGGTCGAGGGGCCCCGGCGTCCAACCCCGGGTGAAGTACCCTTCCCTACAGGTTTCTCCTGACCGGTGCCCGTCGGGCACCGATGGCGTGTGACCGAGACCGGCCGGACAGCCCAGCCGAGAGGCGCGCCGGAGCGAAAGAAAGTGTGCTGGGATTCCCGATGCGTAAATTTCTTGTCGTCCTCCTGATCCTCCTGGTCGCCCTCGTGGTGGCGGCCGACGTCGGGGGACGCAGCTTCGCGCAGAGCGCCGTGGCGCGCCAGCTCGCACAGCAGCTCCAGATGGCGGAGGAGCCGACCGTCGAGATCGAGGGCTGGGCGTTCCTGCCGCAGGTGTTCGGGGGCGAGTACTCCGAGATCCGCATCACCGCCGACACCGCCACCCTCAACGGCGTCACCCTCGAGCAGATCGACGCGACCGCCGCCGGCGTGCGGGCGCCCCTGGCGGACATGCTCGACCAGCCCAGTGTGGTCGCGGGGCAGCTGGACGGCTCGGCCGTCGTCCCCTACTCCTACTTCAACGCCTACCTGCCCGAGGGCATCACCATCACGACGGAGAACGGGCAGCCCCGGATCACCGGTGAGCTCGCCCTCCCGGAGCTCGGCCTGAGCACCTCGGTCAACGCGGGCGGGGAGTTCGACGTGGACGGCGACACGCTGTCCTTCACCCCCGACGACATCCAGGTCGACGGTGTCCCGGGCGACGTCAGCGGCCTGGTCTCCGGTTCCCTCACCTTCAGCGCGCAGGCGCCCGCCCTCCCCTTCGGCCTGGCCGTCACCGACATGGAGCCCACCTCCACCGGGCTGCGGATCACCGGCACCGGGTCCGACGTCCCCCTGATGGGGGCCGACGCGGCCTGACGGCCCGCACCCGGCGGCGGGGTTCCGGGCGCCGCCGGGAACGCACGGCGCGGGGCGCGCCGACGGCACACCAGGAGGAGGACGGAGCGGTGACGACACGGGGCGAGGGCACGCCGGGGGACCGGCCCGCCGCGGTGCGGCCCGGTGCGGCCGACGCACTGACCTCCGACGAGATCGGCGCCGAACTGGGCGAGCGGGCCACGCTCGTCCAGTTCTCCAGCGCCTTCTGCCAGCCCTGCCGCGCCACCCGGCGGGTCCTCGGCGAGGTCGCCGGGATGGTCGACGGCGTCGCCCACGTGGAGATCGACGCCGAGGCCCGGCTCGACCTCGTCCGCAGGCTCGACGTCGCGGGCACCCCCACGGTCCTCGTCCTCGACGCCGGGGGCCGGATCGTGCGCCGGGCCGGCGGCCAGCCGCGCAAGGCGGACGTCATCGCCGCGCTCGGCCGGGCCGTCCGCTGATCGGGGGTCCCCGTGCGCCCCGGCGCGAACGTTCCCCCTGTGATCTACCCCACGCGTGACAAACGCGTCACGGGGACTGTAGCGTCTAGAACGTGACTTCCTTGACGAGCGCGTATCTGACGAAGCGACGGGCAGTGGACTTCTGCCGCGTCGCCGCCGCGCTCTGTCTGTGTCCCTAGGGCGGACGGGCTTCCCGACCCCCGCTCCCTCCGTGCGACTGGCCTTCCACCGTGTACGCAGCAGGGGACGACACACCATGCAGGCCGACCCTCGCGGGCAGTGCTCAACCGCTGTCCCGACCGCACCCGTGACGGCCGCCGCCGCGTACCCCGGGGTCCACGGCCTCCGGGCGCCGGTCCTCGCGTTCGCGGTGGTCCCCGGGGTGGCCCACCCGCCGCCCGGCCTGCCGTTCCCCGCCTCCGTACGCCCCCGTTCCGGCCCACCGGCCGAACCGGGGGGCGGCCGGTCGCCACGGTCCGCACAGGGAGCAGGACACGCCTCCGCCGTTCCCGGACCCGCCGGTCACCCGGCGGGCACGGAGCGGCCCGGTATCGCCGCGTCCGCCCCCGCACCCCCCGCAGCCCTCCCCGTAGGCCGTCCGGCCTCCGCCACGGCTGCGGGAAGCACCTTCTCGCCCTCCGCCGCACGGCGTCGGGCAGGACGGCTCGACCCCACGCGTCCCGGGACGGCAGCACCCCGGGAGCACCGACCGCACACGCGACACCGCACAAGAAACACAGGAGGTTCCCTATGAGCCGCTCCGACGTCCTCGTGGACGCCGACTGGGTGGAGGCTCACCTGGACGATGACAACGTGGTCCTCGTCGAGGTCGACGAGGACACGTCCGCCTACGACAAGGGACACATCCGCGGCGCCGTCAAGATCGACTGGAAGACGGACCTCCAGGACCCTGTCCGCCGCGACTTCGTGGACCGGACCGGGTTCGAGAAGCTGCTGTCCGCCAAGGGCATCGGCAACGACGACCAGGTGATCCTGTACGGCGGCAACAACAACTGGTTCGCGGCCTACGCCTACTGGTACTTCAAGCTGTACGGCCACGACGCCGTCCGCCTGCTCGACGGCGGGCGCAAGAAGTGGGAGCTGGACTCCCGCGAGCTGGTGGAGGAGGTGCCCGAGCGCGCCGCCACCGAGTACACCGCCAAGGAGCAGGACACCTCGATCCGCGCCTTCCGCGACGAGGTCGTCGAGGCCATCGGCACCAAGGACCTGGTCGACGTCCGCTCGCCCGACGAGTTCACCGGGAAGCTGCTCGCCCCCGCGCACCTGCCGCAGGAGACCTCGCAGCGCCCCGGCCACATCCCGACCGCGCGCAACATCCCGTGGGCCAAGACCGCCAACGAGGACGGCACGTTCAAGAGCGCCGAGGAGCTGCGGGAGCTGTACACCGGGGCCGGCGTCGACCTGGACAAGGACATCATCGCCTACTGCCGCATCGGCGAGCGCTCCTCGCACACCTGGTTCGCCCTGCACGAGATCGTGGGCCTGGAGAACGTCAAGAACTACGACGGCTCCTGGACCGAGTACGGGTCCCTGGTGGGCGTGCCCGTCGAGCTCGGAGAGGCGGAGGCCAAGTGAGCGACAGCTGCGGAGCGCCGGTCGGCGGGGTCGCCCTCGCCGACGTCGACGCGGGGAACCAGGCGGTCATCCAGGGCACGGTGACGCGTGACGGCGAGCCGCTGCGCGGCGCCTACGCCCGCCTGCTCAACGCCTCCGACGACTTCGTCGGCGAGGTGGCCACCGGGGACGAGGGGACCTTCCGCTTCTTCGCCGCCGACGGCGACTGGAAGGTCCGCGTCCTGGCGTCCAAGGGCTTCACCGGCGAGTACCCGGTGCGGGCCGAGGTGGGCAAGGTCATCGACCTCCGGGTCCAGGCCTGACCCACGGCCGACACGACAGTTCGGGCGCGGAGCGCCGGTACCGACGGGAGACCGTCCGGGACCGGCGCTCCGCGCTGTCGGGGGCCGGGCGCCGGGGACGGCCGTCCCGCCAGGCCCGGGGGGCTCCGGAGCCGCCCCGCGGCCGGGGCGGTCGCGCGTTCGTCCACAGGGCGCGTCCTGGTCTGGCAGGCCGTTCAGGGTCCTGCTTCACTGGAGGGAGCGCGGGGCCCGGTCGGCCGCCCGGCCGGTACCGGCGTCCGACAGCGTGTCGACCGCGGTGGGACCGTGACAAGCACGCCGGGCAGCTGGCAGCATCGGGCCCACGCTCCGGCCACCGCCGGGGTCCCGCGTGAACGACCCCGGCCGCTCCCTCCCCAGCGGCCGGTCAGGAGGTGTGAGGACGGTGCCCGACCCCCGAACCGGCGGCACGGCCAGAGGAGAGGCCGGGCGGACCTACGTCGGCTGGCGCCACGCGGTGCTCCTCCCGCCTCCGGGACCGGCACCCCGCAGGCCCGTGCCCGCCGACTCCGAGAGCGTCAGCGAGGAGTGGATCGCCGCCCAGCGCGACAGCGAGGCCCAGACCAACCGCCCCCTCTACTACGCCCTGGGCGGGCTCGGCCTGTTCGCCCTGCTGTGCCCGCTGCTGTGGAGCCTGCGCATCCTCCCCGGCAGCTTCGCCCTCGGCGGCGTGTTCGCGTGCGCCGCCGTCGCGGCCCCCGTCGTCTTCGCCCTGGTCCAGAGCCGGCAGGTCGTCGCGGAGCGGCTGGAGAGGGCCCGTGAGCGGCTGGCGGCCGAGCGCGACGAGCGCGAGCGGGTGCTGCACCAGCAGCAGCGCGACCACGCCCGCCGGTACACCGAGTGGCAGGCGGCCTCCCGGGCCTACGAGGCCCAGCCCCGCTGGTACGGGGTGACCGTCCCCGCCGACGCCGGAGCCGTCGTCGTGGTCGGCGGCACGGAGGCGGGGTGGTCGGCGCTGCTCGCCACCGTCGGCGTCTCCCGGCTCCGGGAGGGGGGCGACCTCACCGTCGTCGACCTCACCGGGCGCTCCGTGGCCCGGGAGCTCGTCCGGCTCGCCCGCCGCTGCGCCGTCGACCCGCGCCGCTGGGTGCTGCCCGCCGACCTGCCCCGGATGACGCTGGGCACCAACCTGGACGCGGGCCAGCGGGCGCGCATCCTGTCCGCCGTCGCCGCCGCGTCCGGCGAGGCCGACGACGCCGACGCCGACGAGACCCTGATCCTGCGCCTGCTGGAGGTCCTGGGACCGCGCGTCGGCATCGCCGAGCTCATCGGCGGCCTGCGCGCCCTCATCACCCCTCTGGAGGACGCGGCCGAGGACGACCCGGCGCTCGCCCTGCTCACCCCCGACCAGCGCGTCCGGGTGCGCGAGCGCTGCGCGGACCGTCCCGACGTCCGTGAGCGGGCCTGGGAGCTCGAACGCCGCCTCAGCCCCTTCGAGGCCGTCGGCACCCGGGCGGACGACGGCGAGTACGCGCAGGTCAAGATCATCTCCACCGACCGGGCCTCCGGCCGTGCCGCGGCCCGCGTGTACGGGACCTACGCCGTCTCCGCGCTCAGCGAGCTCCTGGAGGGGGCGGCCCCGTCCCCCGGCGGCGGGGGCCGGGGCCGCAGGCCGGACCGCACGCGGACCGTCGTGGTCTGCGGCGCCGAGACGCTCCCCCCGGAGGAGGTCGAGCAGGTCCTCTCCGCCGGGGCCGACAGCGGGGTGGAGGTCGTCCTGATGTTCCGCACGCCCTCGCCCGCGGCCCTCGCCAGGTTCGCGGACCCCGCCTGCCTGCCGGTGGTGATGCGCCAGCACGGGGAGTCGGCGGAGACCGTCGAGCGGGCGGTGGCCGCGGCCCCGGGCCCGCACGATCCCGCGCGGATGAGGCTGCACCGCCTGACCGAGGCGGTCGGCGAGGCGGCGGGCGGCCCGCCCCCCGGCGCGGAGGAGGGGGCCGAGGACGAGATCGAGGCCGACGACCGGTTCTTCGCCTCCCCCCACACCGAGTCCGGAGCGGTCATCCGCAACGCCGCCGCCGCTATCGCCCCCTTGGACCTGGTTCGTCATGTGAGATCCGCCACGTCATGGGGTCGCGCAACCGCCCAGGCGGCGGGAATCGACGCACCTGGCGCCGACGGGGAGGAAGAGGACGCCTCCGTCCGCGTCAGCCTGCTCGACGCCGGGGCGCTCCGCGGACTGCCCCCCACCGCTGCGGTGGTCCTGACCGCCGACGGCCCTGTCCTCGCGGACACCAACCCGGGTATCCTCACCCTGTCCACAGCCACACTGGCCACCGTGGACGACTCCCAGAACTCCAGCACCACGCCGTCGGCCGTACGCGGCACCGGGGCGGCCGACGGCCGCCGGGGCGGGAGGGGACGGCACGCCGAGGGCGGTCGTCCCCGCGCCGACGTCTCCGGCGCCGCCTCCGACACACCCGACGGCACCGCGGTCCGCGACGGATCTCCGGCTCCCGCGGGAGCGGGCGAGTCCCGGGGGCAGGTACCGCCCAACCTGGGACCGCCGCCGGAGAGGCTGGACTGGCGGGTCTGATCCCAGGTGGACAATAAGCTTGGCCCGACACATCGCCCGCCGCCTCCCAGGAGCGAACGGCGCGGGTGATCCAGCAATTCTGGAGAGTAGATGAGCGAGCTTCCCTTGCGCGCCCAACTGGCATCGGTTCTGGGAAGGAGCGCAGCCAGCCTGTCCCGCGCCACCGGGCGGGGAGACGGCTCCGTCATCGGTGGCAGGGTGGCGCTCAAGGTCGAACCCGACCTGCTCGCCAAGCTCGCCCGGGGCCGCAGGCTCGCCCTGGTCAGCGCCACGAACGGCAAGACCACCACCACCAGGCTCATCGCGCAGGCCCTGCGCGAGTTCGGCGACGTGGCCACCAACGAGTACGGCGCCAACATGCCCACCGGGCACATCACGGCGCTGTCCGACAACCGCTCGGCCGTCAACGGCGTGCTGGAGGTCGACGAGAAGTACCTCCCGCAGGTGCTGCTCGCCACCCAGCCGGCGTTCGTGGTCCTCATGAACCTGAGCCGCGACCAGATGGACCGCGCCTCGGAGATCAACCTGCTCGCCAAGAAGTGGCGCACCGCCCTGGGCAAGAGCAACGCGCACGTCATCGCCAACGCCGACGACCCCCTCGTCGCCTGGGCGGGCCTGGGCGCTCCCAACGCCACCTGGGTCTCCGCCGGCCAGCGCTGGAAGGAGGACTCCTGGTGCTGCCCCGAGTGCGGCGGCCACCTCCGGCGCGAGGCCGACCCGCACTGGGAGTGCCCCGAGTGCGGTCTGGCGCGGCCCCGGACGAGCTGGGCGGTCGAGAACGAGACCGACACCCTGGTCACGCCCGAGGGCCAGAGGATCAAGCTGCGCATGAACCTGCCCGGGGACGCCAACCGGGCCAACGCGGCGATCGCCGCCGCGACCGCCGCCGGGTACGGCATCCACCCGGAGCGCACCGTGGAGCGCCTGCGCGAGGTCACCTCCGTCGCGGGCCGCTACACGTCCGTGGTGACCATGGGCGTCGAGGTCCGGCTGCTGCTCTCCAAGAACCCCGCCGGGTGGCTGGAGTCGTTCGCCGTGCTGGACCCGCCCCGGACGCCGGTGATCCTCGCGGTCAACGCCCAGATCCCCGACGGCAAGGACACGTCCTGGCTGTGGGACGTCGACTACACGGTCCTGCGCGACCGCCGCGTGTTCGTCATGGGCGAGCGCCGCACCGACCTGGCCCTGCGCCTGGAGACCGACGGGGTCCGGTTCGAGATCGCCGACCGCGTGGACGAGGTGCTGGGCCGCCTCAAGGCCGAGCAGCCCGACATCACCAAGGTCGACCTCATCGCCAACTACACCGCCTTCCAGCAGATCCGCACGGCGTACGGCCGCGTCCAGTAGGGGAGAGTCATGACGAACACCAGTGCGTTGCGGATCGTGTGGATCTACCCCGACCTCCTGAGCACCTACGGCGACCAGGGCAACGTCCTCATCCTCAAGCGCCGGGCCGAACTGCGGGGCATCCCGACCGAGATCGTGCACGTCCACTCCAGCGACTCGGTGCCCGAGCAGGGGGACATCTACCTGCTCGGCGGCGGCGAGGACCGGCCGCAGATCCTCGCGGCCGAGCGCCTGCGCGCCGACGGCGGGCTGGCCCGCGCCGCCGCCCGCGGCGCGTGCGTCTTCGCGGTGTGCGCCGGCTACCAGATCATCGGCGAGACCTACGGCGACGACGAGGCCAACCCGCTGCCGGGCGTGGGCATCCTCGACATCCGCAGCGGCCGCGGCCAGACGCGCGCGGTCGGCGAGATCGTCGCCGACGTCGAGCCCTCCCTGGGCGTCGGACGGATCACCGGCTTCGAGAACCACCAGGGCCGCACGGCCATCGGCCCCTCGGCCCGCCCGCTGTCGACCACGGTCCGGGGCATCGGCAACGACGACCGCACCGAGGGCGCCTACCAGGGCCAGGTGCTGGGCACGTACCTGCACGGACCCGCCCTGCCCCGCAACCCGCAGCTGGCCGACCTGCTGCTGCGCTGGCGCGTGGGCCAGCTGGCCCCGCTCGCGCCGTCCTGGGGCGAGCGGCTGCACGACGAGCGCATGGCCGCGGCGCTGCGCCAGTAGCGCCGCGCACGGAGCACGGCCGCGGGGCCCGGCGGACACGGAACCACTCCCTGTCCTCCGGGCCCCGCCCGCGTCCGCGCCGGTGTGCCGCCCGTGCGGCCGGGGCGCGGGCGGGGCCCGTGGAATGAACAGGCCCCCCACAACGCTGCCCTGGGCATGAAGGCAATGGCACTGCACCAGTACGGTTCCGCTGACGACCTGGCCCTCGTGGAGCTTCCCGAGCCCAAGGTGGCGCCGGGGGAGGTCCTGATCCGCGTGAAGGCGGCGGGGGTGAACCCGGTCGACTGGAAGCTCGCGGCCGGAGGGCTCGACCCCGTCATGGAGGCGGGGTTCCCGCTGATCCCGGGGTGGGACGTCGCGGGCGTCGTCGAGGCGGTCGGGTTCGACTCGACCGAGTACGGGATCGGGGACGAGGTCTACGGGTACCTCCGCAAGGACTGGGCGAAGAACGGCACCTACGCCGAGCTGGTCTCGGCGAGCGTGCGCATGCTCGCCCCCAAGCCGGTGTCGCTGGGCTGGGAGGAGTCCGCAGGGGTCCCGCTCGCGGGCCTGACCGCCTACCAGGCGTCGAGGCGCGTCGGCGTGGGAGCCGGTGACACGGTGCTCGTCCACGCCGCCGCCGGCGGCGTCGGGTCGTTCGGCGTCCAGATCGCGGTGGCGCGGGGCGCCCGCGTCATCGGCACCGCCAGCGAGCGCAACCACGACTACCTGCGCTCCCTGGGGGCCGAGCCCGTCGTCTACGGCGACGGCCTGGCCGACCGGGTCCGGGCCCTGGCGCCCGGGGGCGTCGACGCCGTGCTGGACTTCGTCGGCGGCGGGGCGGCCGAGCAGTCCCTTCCGCTGGTCGGGAGCCCGGGCCGGGTCGCCTCCGTCGCGGACGCCGACGTCCTGGAGAGGGGCGGCCACTACGTGTGGGTGCGCCCCGACTCCGCCGACCTCGTCGAGCTGTCCCGTCTCATCGACGACGGCAAGGTCTCCGTGTACGTCGAGCGCGCGTTCCCCCTGGCGGAGGCGGCCGACGCCTGGCGCCTGAGCCAGGCCGGCCGGACCCGGGGGAAGATCGTCCTGACGGTCTGACCGGCACGGGAGCCCCGGAGTCCGCCGAGGGCCTGCGCGGACGCGGTCCGCGCAGGCCCTCGCCCCCTGGTACCGCCGGCCCGGGACGGGGCGGGCCGGGCTCCCCGGGCAAAGAGGTCACAACTCCGGAATGCCGAGCAAGTGACTTGCGTCACATGTATATGGGTACCAGTGATCGACGGCCGTCACCGTCCGGGCGGGGTTCCGTCGTGCGGGCGCTTGCCGTCCCGGTGGCGGTCTTCCTGGCGGCGGCAGGATGCGTGGGGACCGTCGTCTCCCTGAACAGCGTCCCGTCACCCGACGTCCGGGTCACCGTCGGTGAGGAGGAACCCGGCCCGTCACCCGGCCGCGAGCCCGAGGAGGGCGACCCCGGGACCGCGGAGCCGCCCGGATCCGGTACGGCCGGCCCCGAGGAGCCGGAGACCGCCGAGCCGGAGACCGCCGAGCCGGAGACCGGCGGCGGGGCCGGGTCCGTCCCGCCCGGATCGTACGACGGCGTCTCCGTCGCGGTCGGGGAGTTCGCGGTCACGGTGGAGACGGCCTACACCGACGCGACCATCACGGACGGCATGGGCATGCACGACACCGCGCCCGAGGGGTGGGAGTACTTCATCCTCCGCCTCGACGTGACCAACGCGGGGTCCGCGCCGGCGGCCTTCGACCCGGCCGGGTCGCTCGGGCTGGCCACCGACGGGAGCGAGTACACGAACGACCCCGGGGCCGAGTACACGGTCGCCCACGACTACTTCTGGGACGACCTCGCCCCGGGGGAGACGGTCACCACCCACATCCTGTTCCTGGTCCCCGCCGGGACCGAGCTCTCCTCGGTCCTGATCAACGGGGAGGTCAGGCTCAGCCCGAACTGACGGTCGACCGGCCGCGCCGCACGCGGGCGCCGTCGGCGCGGCCGGACAGCGCCGGGGCCGACGGCTAGCGGGGGCGCCTGCGGAGGGTGATCTGGGCGTTGGCCCCGGTGTCCGGGTCCACCACGACCTCCTGCCCGGCGGCGATGCCCTCCACCACCAGGTCGGCGTCCACGGGCGCGGAGCGCTTGAGCACGCCGAGGGCGATCGGCCCCAGTTCGTGGTGCCGGGCCGAGGTGCCCACCCGGCCGACGGCGCGGCCCTCCAGCTCGATCGGGCTGCCCACCTCGGGCAGGCGCTCCGCGGTGCCGTCCAGGTGCAGCATCACCAGCCGGCGCGGGGGCCGGCCCAGGTTGTGCACCCGGGCGACCGTCTCCTGGCCCGGGTAGCAGCCCTTCTCCAGGTGGACGGCCCTGCCCACCCAGTCCACCTCGTGCGGGATGGTGCGGTCGTCGGTGTCCAGCCCGGGGCGCACCCGGTGCCCGGCGATCCGCTGCGCCTCGTACGCCCACATCCCCGCGGGACGCGCCCCGGCGGCCGTCAGGGCCTCGGCGGCGGCGGAGAGGCGCTCGACCGGAAGGAACAGGTCGGTGCCGTCCTCCGCCGCGCGCACGGGCACGTCGCCGAGCGAGGCGGCCTCGACGGCCTTCGCACGGTCCGGGCCGAGCACGGTCAGGACCGCGCGGGAGTCGCCGAGGTCCTCCACCTCGACGCGCAGCATGAACCTCATGGAGTCCAGGAACGCGGCCAGCGGGGCCCCGCCGCCGGGCTCCGTGTGGATCCAGACGGCCTCGCCGTCGTCCACGAGGGACAGGTGGTGGCGGAGGTGGCCCCGGGTGTCCAGGATCAGGGCCTCGGTGGCGGTTCCCGGGGCAAGGCCCTTGGTCGACTGGCTCGTGAGGTCGTTCAGCCACCCCAGGCGGTCGGGGCCGCCGACCCGGACCACGCCCCGGTTGCTCCGGTCGACCCACGCGCTCGAACGTTCCATGGCGCGCCCCTCGTGGGCCGGGTCGCCGTAGTGCGCGGCGACCCCGGAGTCGGGGGACTCGGCGCCCACGGCGCCCGGTGTGCTCATCAGCGGCGAAGTCATACAGCCGAGACTAGCCGCCCCGTAAAGAGTCCGAAAACACCGCTCTGAC
The DNA here is from genome assembly GCF_040613895.1 of Nocardiopsis sp. NPDC006198. Lineage (NCBI taxonomy): Bacteria > Bacillati > Actinomycetota > Actinomycetes > Streptosporangiales > Nocardiopsidaceae > Nocardiopsis > Nocardiopsis sp. NPDC006198. Next base: position 131,033 of record NZ_JBEXSY010000004.1, read on the forward strand.
CTGCGGTTTCGCGCACAGGAAAAACATTTGCCCCGGGCCCGCCGCGGGACGTATCGTCGGTGTCACGCAAGAAAGGAGGTGGTCTGAGAGTGATTGATCTCAGGACTGGCGAGGTGGCCGTCCGCTAGGGCGACGCTCGCGTTCGCGCGGCGTCGCCCGCAGCGAATCCCAGACGGACACCCGGACCCCGGGCTGCCGGACTCGTCCGACCGGCCCCGCCCCCGCGGCGGGAACCAGCCCGGGGTCTGTCCTTGCCCGGACCCCCCTACTTGCCGGCGCCGGTCCGCTTGAGCTGCGCCGACATGTACGAGCGCAGGCTGTGGCCGCGCGCCGCCAGGTCCCAGGCGTACCCCAGCGTGTCCCGGTCGTCGCCGAACAGGCCGTAGAGCCTGTGCGAGGCCGTCGCGTCGATACCGGTCTCGGTGTGCACCACCGCGTCGGTGTGCATCTCCACCCGGTTCGCGAACACGTTGCCCAGGTAGACCTCGATGAAGCCCTCGGGGTGCGAGATCAGCGCCTCCAGGTGCACGACCTGCTCGCCGTCCTCGCGCTTGCCGGCATCGGAGTCCGGGCGCGCGCGCCAGTACCCCGACTCCTCGGCGACGAGCTCGCCCGGCTTGCCGTCCGCGCCCATCCGCCAGGCCCTGCTGGTGAAGGCGAGGTACGGAAGACCGGCCGTGTGTGTGAACTCGATCTCCTGTCCGAACTGGAACTCTTCCACGTCGGCGTAACCGGCGACGCCGACGCCCTCCCAGTGACCGATCAGGAAGGACAGTTTCGCCAGATCGGGATGTGCCTCAGCGTCCATGACACCAGAGCGTAGCGGCGGCGGACGAGTGGCGGTGACCACCGCCGTGCGGGCGGCGGCTCCGGCCACTCCCGTGCCGTGGTCCGGACATGCCCAATTGGCCCCGCTTTCCCGGAGAACTGGTAAAGATTGTCAGCAACGCGGTGTGGCCACGGGGTGTTACGCCAACCGCCGACGAAGACCTCCGACGCACTTCCATAAGGGGCGGCCTGTGTTACTGGTGATCGGTTCGGCGCTGCTCGTGGCCGCGGTGGTCCTCCTCCCGCTGACCGTTCTCGCCCTCCGGCGCTGGCTCCGGCAGCGCGGACTCGCCCAGCTCCGGCCGGGCGCCCTCACCGCCCAGGAGGGCCGGAGGGTCACGCTGACCGGAGTGGCCGCGCCGGGGCCGGAGGGCCCCATCACCTCCGGTCTCGCGGGCGTGGAGTGCGTGTGGCACGGCCACGAGGTGCTCCGCCACTACTGGCCGCTCAACCGCGACCGGACCGAGGGCGCGGTCCGCGAACGGGCCTGCGACTCCATCGCCGACTACGGCTCCGACGACCTGTTCGGTCTGGTCGCCGAGGGGCGCGGGGGCGACGCCGACCGCGTCTTCGTCGTCCCGGGCGACACCGGCCCCAAGGGCGCCGAACTCTGCCTGAAGCGCCTGGTCGGCCGCCCCCAGCCCGGCGTGGCCTCGCCCGCCGACGACCTGCTGCCCCGCGTGCGGGGGCGGATCTCGGGTGTCTTCCGGGGGGAGACCATCGAGTTCGAGTACCGGGAGTGGGTGATCCGGCCCGGGGCCCGCGTGCGCGTCACCGGGCAGCTCCGGGTACGGGACGGACGCGTGCTCCTGACCGCGCCCGAGGACGGCTCGATCACCATCGAGCACGGTGTGGACGAGCAGCCGGTGCGTGTGTCGCCGCGCAGGACGGAGGCGATGGTCCTCACCGCCGCCTTCGGCTTCTGCGCTGTGGCGGGGGCGATACTGACCCTCACGGCCCTGTGAGTAGGCTGACGACCATGTCTCGTTCCTTGGTGATCAAGGTCACCGCCGGTGAGGACGACCCCGAGCGGTGCAACCAGGCGTTCACGGTCGCCGCCGCGGCCCTGGCCAGCGGGGTCGGCGTCTCCCTCTGGCTGACCGGTGAGTCCGCGTGGTTCGCCGTCCCCGGCCGGGCGGAGGAGTTCTCCCTCCCGCACGCCGCTCCCCTGAAGGACCTCCTCGACGCGGTGCTCGCCGCGGGCCGGGTCACCGTGTGCACGCAGTGCGCGGCCCGGCGGGAGCTCGCCCCGGGCGACCTCCTGGACGGCGTGCGCATCGCCGGGGCCCCCTCCTTCGTGGAGGAGGCGGTCCAGGACGGCGCGCAGGCCCTCGTGTACTGACCGGGTCCGGACCCGGCTCCGTACGCGGCCGTGCCCGTGCCGCCGACGGCGGCACGGGCACGGGAAGGCGGAGTGGCAGCTACTTCTTGCCCTGGTTGGCGACGGCCTCGATGGCGGCCTTGGCGGCCTCGGGGTCGAGGTAGGTGCCGCCCGGGTTGGTCGGCTCGAAGGAGTCGTCCAGGTCGTAGACCAGCGGGATGCCCGTCGGGATGTTCAGCCCGGCGATGTCGGCGTCGCTGACGCCGTCCAGGTGCTTGACCAGTGCGCGCAGCGAGTTGCCGTGCGCCGCGACCAGTACGGTCTTCCCCGCGGAGAGGTCAGGGACGATGGAGTCGTACCAGTACGGCAGGGCGCGGTCCAGGACGTCCTTGAGGCATTCCGTGCGCGGCAGCAGCTCCGGCGGGAGCTGGGCGTAGCGGGCGTCACCGGCCTGCGAGTAGGGGTCGTCGTCCGCGATGGGCGGCGGAGGGGTGTCGTAGGAGCGGCGCCAGATCATGAACTGCTCGTCGCCGTACTCCTCGCGCGTCTGCGCCTTGTCCTTGCCCTGGAGGGCGCCGTAGTGGCGCTCGTTGAGGCGCCAGCTGCGCTCGACGGGCAGCCAGTGCAGGTCGGCGGTGTCCAGGGCGAGGTTCGCCGTGCGGATGGCGCGCTTGAGGAGGGAGGTGTGCAGGACGTCCGGCCTCACACCGGCGTCCTTGAGCAGCTCCCCGCCCCGGCGGGCCTCGTCCTCGCCCGTCGCGGAAAGGTCGACGTCCACCCAGCCGGTGAACAGGCCCTTCGCGTTCCAGACGCTCTCACCGTGTCGCAGAAGTACCAGAGTTCCCATGGGGGCAAGCCTAGCCACCCGGCGACCGGGCCCGGTCGCCCGCCCGCCACCTGGGGGCCGCGGCGGCGCTGCCTGCGGTTAGGGCCGTGCCCGGCCCGGACGGCGCGGCCGGAGGCGCCCCGTACGGGACCCGGGGCCCGGCGGCGCGGGGCCGGGCCGCCCTACAGGTCGTCCGCGGGTTCGGCCAGGTGCGCGAACGCCCGCAGGTTGCGCATGTCGTGGCCCCGTTCGGCGCGCCACTTCCACTCCCTGCGGATCGCCGACGCGAACCCGCGCTCCAGGGCCCCGTTGAAGTTCTCGTCCGAGTAGGTGAGCACGCAACCGAGCAGGCGGTCGACCTCGTCGGGGGTGACGCCCTCCAGCGGGATGCGGCCGCGGAGGTAGACGTCGCCGGCCTCGTCCGCGGCGAACGCCATCCCGTACATGTCGGAGTTCTTGCGCATCAGCCACAGGTAGAAGTCGGCGTGGTTCTCGTCCGGCTGCCGGCAGAAGAACGAGGTGAGGGTGAGGCTGTGCGGACCGGTCTCCAGCCACACGAGGGTCTTGAGCTTGGCCCTGCCCGGGAGCGTGACGAGGAACGACCCCTCGCGCGGGCACTCCGCCTCCAGCCCCGACTCGGTCACCGCGGCGGTGATCGCCGCGACCGCGGCCCCGCGCGCCCCATCGGTACCCACCTGGTACGCCTCCCTCACTCGGTCACCTGTTCGCGGCCAGCGGCAGCGCGGGCGGGCTGATGCTCGCGCTGTACACGTCCAGCAGCTCGTCCACCGTCCGCGACCAGCCCAGGGTGGCGGCGTGCTCGGGCGCCGCCAACGCCAGCTTGGCACGCCAGGCCGGTTCGCTGATCATCCTGTGCAGCTGGGCCGCGTAGTCCGCCGGGTCGTGCCCGTCCACCAGGACCCCGGACACCCCGTCCGCCACGGCCGTGGTCAGCCCTCCCACGCGCGCCGCGAGGACCGGGGTGCCGCACGCCTGGGACTCCACCGCCACCAGGCCGAAAGACTCGGAGTAGGACGGCACCACGGTCACCGCGGCCGCACGGTAGTGGTCGGCCAGCCGCTCCCGGGACTGCGGCGGCTCGATCCGCACCACGTCCGCCACGCCCAGGGACCGGGCCAGGTCGGTGAGCATCCGGGGCTCGCGCATCCCGCCGCCGGACAGGCCGCCGACCACGCCCACCACCAGCCGCGACCGCAGGGAGGGGTCGCGCCGCAGGAGGTCCGCCGCCGCGCGGATCAGCACGTCCGGGGCCTTCAGCCGCTGCACGCGGCCCACGAAGAGCAGCAGCTCGGTGTCCTGCGGGAGGCCGATGCGGGTCAGCGCGTCCCGGCGCGAACCGGGGCTGAACACCTCCAGGTCCACCCCGGGCGGGATCACGCTGATCTGGCCGTCGCGCGCGCCGTAGTGCTCGCGGAGCTGGCGGGCCTCGTCCTCGGTGTTGGCGATCAGCCGGTCGGCCTGGTGGACCAGCTGGTCCTCGCCGCGCACGCGCATCTCGGGTTCGGGCACGTCGCCCTCCGCCAGGGCGGCGTTCTTCACCCGGGCCATGGTGTGCATCGACTGGACCATCGGCACGCCCCAGCGGCGGGCGGCCACCACGCCGGCGCGGCCGGAGAGCCAGTAGTGGCCGTGCACGAGGTCGTAGTGGCCGGGATCGCCCTGGGCCTCGGCGCGCAGCAGGCCGAAGATGAACGGGCACAGGTGCTCGGCGAGGGTGTTCTTGTCCAGGCGGCCGTAGGGCCCGGCGGGTATGTGCCGCACGTTCACGCCCGGGGCGAGTTCCACGACCGGGGGCATGTCGCGTTCGGTCGCGCGGGTGAAGACGTCGACGGCCACGCCGCGTTCGGCCATCCGGCGGGCCACCTCGACCACGTAGACGTTCATCCCTCCGGCGTCACCGGTGCCCGGCTGGTCGAGCGGCGAGGTGTGCAGACTGACGGTCGCGACTCGGGAAGGGACCGCCGCCTGTTCTCCCACGGGAACGATTCCAGACACCGGTGGGTCCCTTCAGATCGCGTATACAGCCGCTGTCGTCAACAGCGACGAAGGTACACACTGTTCCCGCCCGGATTGTCCGAGGGGCCTGCTATTGACCGTTCGGCATCCGAGGTGTAGCGGACCGGCCCGCGGCCGGGAGGTCCGCCGTGGTGGGAAAGCCGCGCTCGCACGCGCCGGAGCCGTTCCCCCGGCCGGGACGGACTGTGGCCACCGTCATACCGCGTGCGGCGAGGAGGCGGGAGGGGCGGTCGGTCCGGCCGCGGCCACGGCCCTCCCCGGGAGGGGGCGGTCGTCGAGGCCGGCCACCGGAGCGAACCCGGCGCCGCCCGCCCCCCGGGCCCGGCGGCCGGTCGGAGGAACGGGCCCCGGCGCCGCCTCGGAGGGGGCGGCGCGGGGTCATCCGCACGGACGGGGCAGCCCCGGGAGCCGCCTGAGCACCGGACCCGGGCCCGCGCAGGGCTTCGGGCCGCATGCCGGACCGGCCGCTCAGACCGCGATGGCGTGCCGGAGCCGGAGGTCGTCGGGGTAGGGGCGCAGGTACGTCTGGTCCCTGACCCACGCGACGTCCTCCCCCGCGCAGTGGTGGCGCAGCAGCGCCACCGGCACGCTCAGCGGCACCTGCTCCCTCCGGTAGTCCTGGATCGCCTCGAGCAGGTCGTGCCTGCGGGAGTCGTCCAGGAGGGGGCTCAGCATCCCGAAGGCGTGCTGGAGGGCGTTGACGTGCCTGCCGCGGCTCGGCACGACCGCCATCGTCCGGTGGAAGGCCTCGGTGTACGCGGCGACGGTCTCCTCCCGGTCGGCGGTGCCGGCGCGGGCGACGATCCGCCCCGTCTCGCGGTAGCCCTCGGGGGAGTGGGACATCAGCTGCAACTTGTGCCGTGCGTGCAGCTCCACCAGGTCGCGGGTCCGCCACGGCGACTCCCAGAGCGTCCGCAGCCTCGCGTGCGCGAACACGCGCTGGGCGAACAGCTCGCGCAGGACCGGGTCGGACAAACGCCCCTGCTCCTCCACGGGGAGGGACGGCAGCAGCTCGGTCAGCCTGCGGGCGAAGGCGCCCCGCCCCTTGCCGTCCACGCGGCCGCCGTCCTCGTCGAACACCGGCAGCGCGTACAGCCCGCAGCTGGGCGACTTGTTCTTGAGGACGTACCCGTCCAGGCGGCGCAGCTGGGCGAGGTGCCGGTCGGCGGTCCGCGCGAGCTCCTCCGAGACGTCGGCCCCGCTCTTGCTGGAGACCACCCTGTCCTCCCCGTCCCGCCGCTGGAGGCGCAGCGTCGGGCGCGGGACGCCCAGGCCGATCTCGGCCTCCGGGCAGACGGGGAGCCAGCCGACGTGCCGGTCGAGCTCGTCGGTGAGGAAGCGTGAGCGCGAGTGCCCCCCGTTGTAGCGGACCGGCGCCCCCAACAGGCAGCTGGACACCCCGACCAGCGGACGCGGAGGGGTCTCCGCGGTGGTCTGTGCAGGTGGAAGGCGTGTCGTCATACGTCATCCCTACCCGGTCCGGGGAACCGCCACCGGTATTCTCCCGGGGCGTTCCGTGGCTCTAGGGTATCCGGGTGAACACGTTGCGTAGTGTTCCGCACGATCCAGGCAAGGAGCGCCGCTTGTCCGCCCCGACACTCGTCCTGTTCACCCAGGACCTCCGCGTCCGCGACCACCCCGCGCTCACGGCCGCGCTCGAACGCACCCGGACCGTCGTCCCGGTGTTCGTGCTCGACCCCGCCGTCGCGGACCGCTCCGCCCGCAACCGGGTCGCGCACCTGGCCGACGCGCTCGCCTCCCTGCGCGCCGGCCTCCGCGAGCGCGGCGGCGACCTGGCGGTCCTCCGGGGGGACACCGCCGAGGAGGTCTCGGCCCTGGCCCGGGCCGTCGGCGCGGACACCGTCCACACGACCGCCGGGGTCACCGCCCTCGCCGCGCGCCGGGTCGGCCGCCTGCGCGCGGCGGGCCTGGCCGTGGAGTGCTTCCCCGGCCTGACCGTGGTCCCGCCCGGGGAGGTCGCCCCGGCGGGCGGGGACCACTACAAGGTGTTCACCCCCTACTGGCGGGCCTGGGAGGCGCACACGTGGCGCGAACCGCTCCCCGCCCCGGACCGGGTGGCCCTGCCGAAGGGCGTGCGGACCGGCCGCCTGCCCGGGGACGACGGCCGGGGCAGGGGCGCCCTGGCGGGGGACCTGCCCGAGGGCGGTGAGCGCGCGGCCCGGAAGCGGCTGGCCGACTGGACGCTGCACGGCCTGGCCGACTACCCCGACCGCCACGACGACCTCGCCGGCGACGCCACCTCCCGCCTGTCCGCGGACCTGCGCCTCGGCTGCCTGTCACCGCTGGAGACCGCGCTGGCCGCGGACGGGCGCCCCGGGGGGCCGGAGTTCGTCCGCCAGCTCGCGTGGCGCGACTTCCACCACCAGGTCACCGCGGCCTTCCCGGCCGTGAACGTCCGCGACTACCGGCCGCGGGGCAAGGAGTGGCGGCGCGACCCCGACGCCCTCGCGGCGTGGAAGGAGGGCCGCACCGGGGTGCCGATCGTCGACGCGGGCATGCGCCAGCTGCTCCGCGAGGGGTTCGTCCACAACAGGGCCCGCATGATCACGGCCGCCTTCCTCACCCGGACGCTGCGCGTGCACTGGAGGGAGGGTGCCGACCACTTCTTCGAGAACCTCCTCGACGGGGACGTGGCCAACAACTACGGGAACTGGCAGTGGGTGGCCGGAACGGGCAACGACACCCGGCCGAACAGGTCGTTCAACCCGCTCCGCCAGGCGAGGCGCTTCGACCCCGACGGCGTGTACGTCCGCCGCTACCTGCCCGAACTCGCCGATCTGCCGGGGGCCCGGGCCCACACCCCCTGGAGGGAGGAGGCGCCCCCGGAGGGCTATCCGCCGCCGATCGCCGACCCCGGCCACTGACCCGGGGGCGGCTCCGGGCCCCGGACCGGGCCCGGGCGCCGGGGCAGCGGCCCGTCCGGGCCCGCGGCCGACCGGACGAGCGCACCGCGTGCGCCGGGGAGCCGGCGGCGGGTTTCCGGAACCCGCTGCCGGAGGACGCCCGCGCGGGGCTCCCCACGGGCGTCGCCTCCCCCGGGCGGACCGCCGAGGGGGCCGCGACCGGACGGCCGCCCCGGCCGTAGGCGTGTGGAGGTGCGGGGCGGCCTCCCGGACGGGCGGTCCCGCGCCCTCCGGCAAGCGGGCCGCGACGGTCAGGACGCCTCGAAGGCCGCCCGGAAGGCCGCCAGCGCCGCGTCGTCGAACAGCACCATCCGGATCTCCGGCACACGCGCCCGCGCGGTGCGGATCGCGTGCGCCGCCACGCGCGCCGCGTCGTCCACCGGCCAGCGGTAGACGCCGGTGGAGATCGCGGGGAACGCGACCGACTCCGCCCCCAGCTCGTGGGCGACCCGCAGGGACTCGCCGTAGCAGGAGGCCAGCAGTGCGCTCCGGTCCTCGGTGGGGCTGTACACCGGTCCCACGGTGTGGATCACCCACCGTGCGGGCAGTCTGCCCGCGGTGGTCGCCACCGCCTGCCCGACGGGCAGCCCGCCCCCGTAGTGCCCGGCGCGCAGCGCGCGGCACTCCGCCAGGATCGCCTCCCCTCCCCTGCGGTGGATGGCGCCGTCCACCCCTCCGCCGCCCAGGAGGGAGCTGTTGGCGGCGTTGACGACCGCGTCGACGCCCTGCTCGGTGATGTCGCCGCGGACGAGGTCGACGCGGTGGCGCTCTGGGGAACCCATGGTGCTTCCTTCCGGTGCGGAGGGGCAGTATCGCACCGGTCGCCCCTCGAACCCCGGACGCCCCGCGCGACCCGACCCCCGCCGGACAGCCCCGCGCGACCGGCGCCCGGCGGGGGTCGGGTCGCGCGGCGGACCGTCCCGCCCCACCCGCCACCGCCCCCGGGCCCCTGACCAGGGTCCCCGTGAACGCGATCCGCCTCACTCCGGGCGGGGCGGCGGCGCCCCGGACCGGTCCCGCACCCCTCCGGCGCCGGGCCCGGGGCCCGGAATCGGAGGGCGCAATCCCTTGTCCCGCAGGAGACGAGGATTTAACGTGGGGGTACGACGGCCTGTAGTACGACCCCAAGTAGACTCGTGGTCATGAATCGGCTCGGCGAACTCGAACGCGCGGTGATGGATGTACTGTGGGCACGGAATGAACCGATGACGGTTCGTGAGGTCGGCAAAGCGCTCGCGGAGCGCGACCTGGCGCACACGACCGTCATGACCGTGCTCGACAGGCTCGCCAAGAAGAAGGTCGTCACCCGGGCACGCGAGGGTCGTGCGTGGCGATACCGTCCGGCAGCCAGCCGTGAGGCCTACGTCTCCGAGTTGATGTTCGACGCGCTCGGACAGACCGGTGACCGCGACGCCGCCCTGGCCGCCTTCGTCCAGTCCATGGACGGCAAGGAGGCTGCCGCGCTCCGGCGCGCACTCTCGGAAATCGAGCAGCCAAGGAACTAGTCCGTATGGTCAGTGCCGCCCTACTCTCCCTCGTCGCGGTCGGCTGCCTCATCGCCATGGAGGCGCTCCACCGGGCCAAGTGGCCCTCGCGTGGTCCCTACACGGCGGTGATCACCTGGCAGACCCTGGGCCTGGCCTGGGGCGTGTCCACCATCGGCGCCCTCCTGGCCTTCGGGCTGTCCTCCTACCAGCTCGGCGCGGCCGGCGGTTCCCTGGCCCTCGCCACCGACCTCGTCACGGGCCGGCTGATCCTCACGGAGCTCTCCCAGGGCGTCGAGGGCGTCAGCCACGTCGTGGCCGTCGTCCTCGCCCTCGTACTGACCCTCGTGCTGTTCTACGGCCTCGTCTCCTCCTTCGTGCAGGTCGTCCGCGTCCGCCGGCGCCACCACGACCTCCTCGAACTCGTCGCGAGCGAGCACCCCGACGTGCCCGGGGCCCGGGTGGTCGACCACCCGGCCGCAGCCGCCTACTGCCTGCCGGGCGTCCTGCGCTCCCAGGTCGTCATCAGCGCCGGAGCGCTCGCGGTCCTCGACAACCGCGAGCTGGCCGCGGTCCTGGCCCACGAGCACGCCCACCTGCGCCAGCGCCACGACCTGGTGCTCCTGCCGTTCTCGTCGCTCAAGCGCGCGTTCCCGCGGGTGCGCCTGGTCCGCACCTACTACGAGACCGTCGCCCTGCTCATCGAGATGTGCGCCGACGACCAGGCCAGCCGCCGCAGCTCCTCCCGCGAGCTCGCCATGGCACTGCTGCGCTTCGGCGCCGCCGGCCCCGCGCCGGTCCCCGCCGGGGCCATGGCCGCGGTCAGCGAGGCCGAACCCGGCGTCATGCAGCGGGTCAACCGGCTCCTGCGCCCCGCCGAAGAACTCCCGTACCACGCGGGCGCGGTCATCATGGGCGGCTCGGCGTTCCTCCTGGCGGCGGTCACCTGCCTCTGGCACATCCCGGTGTGACCTCCGGCCCCGCAGGTCGCGGATCCGCCTCCGCGGGCGCCACCGGTCCACCCGGCCGCGCGGGAGGCGCGACACGTGTGATCCGAACCTCCGCGGGCACGATCGGCGCCCGCGATCCGTTTACGGTGGAGAGCGGGCGGTCCCCCCGCTCGGAACGTCTTCGGGAGTGTGCGTCTTGTTCGGACTGATCTGGCAGGCCATCTACCTGGTCACCTTCGTGGCCAGTCTGTACGCGCTGATCGAGGCGATCCGCACGCCCGCCGCGGCGTTCGAGCTGATGGACAAGCAGACCAAGAAGCTGTGGATCGTCCTCACCGGCCTCGCCTCGGGCCTCTCCCTGCTGGCGGTGTTCTCCGGCCGCGGGATGTTCGTGATCCTCGGCCTGGTGGCCACCCTGGTCTTCCTCCTCGACGTGCGCCCGGCGGTCAAGGGCGTGGGCGGCAACCGCAACAACGGCCCCTACGGCCCCTGGTAGGCCGCCTCCGCCCGGCGGTCACGGGCGCCCCTCCGGGGCCGCGTCCGTCCGGGAGGCGTCCGCGCAGTTCATGGCGCCCATCACCCGCCAGAGCGCCCCGGCGTAGGCCGGGTCGCCCGTGTAGTCCGAGTGGCCCAGGATCTCGGGCCTCCTGGCCTCGCCCGGCGGGGCGTCGTAGCCCCGCGGGTCCGGGATCGGCTCCGCCTGTTCCACGGTGAGCAGGTCCCCCTCCCCTCCGGACGCGTCCCGCAACCGCACCGGTCCGGCGATCGCGTCCGTGACGCGCCACAGGTTGTGCCACACCGACACCCGCTCCCGCAGGTCGGCGAACGGCCCCGGCCCGAAGTAGGCCGGGAAGTACCTGGCGTACAGGCGGTCCAGCGGTGAGCCGTGCGTGATCAGCGCGATCCGGCCCAGGCAGTCGGACGGCAGCTGCCACACCGTCGCCGCCGCCAGCACCGAACCCTGCGAGTGCCCGGACAGCACCACGTCGGTGTCCTCCCGGGTCATCCTCGCCACCCTCGCGGACAGCTGGGGCACGGCACGCTCCGCGTAGGACGGCGGCGCCAGCGGGTGGGCCGCACGCGGCCAGAACGTGCCGACGTCCCACAGCGCGCCGACCGCCTGCCGCGTCGGCCGGTCGCGGTACGCGCTGCGCCCGATCAGCGCCAGCGCCACCAGGGACGCCCCGCCGAGCAGCGAACCGACGCCGATCAGACCCGACACCGTGCCCTGGGCGACCCCCTGGGCCCCGCCCGCCACGGCCGTCGCCGCGGGGACCGGTCCGGCCCCCAGGTTGCCGGTCAGGGCCGAGTAGAGCGCCAGGACCCCCAGCGCCCCCGCGGGGAGGAGGAGGGCCACCATCACGGAGGGCAGCACCTCGGTCATCCGCCCCGCCGCCCGCGCCCGCGCGATCTCCCAGGTACGGCGGTCGCGCACGCTGCGCGCGTAGTCCTCGGCGACCTTCGGGAGGTGCGCCCGCGTGCTCCGGCGCAGTTCCAGCGCGAGCATCGCCACCAGCCCCACCGCGATGGCCGCCTCCAGCGCGAAGGTCAGCTGGAGCCAGGAGTAGGCCGAGGGCGCGGACAGGGGCAGGCAGGGGGCGCCGGGCGCGGACAGGGAGCCGCAGCCGCTCAGCCACAGCGAGCCCTGGTAGACCAGGGCCGCGGAGAAGCCGCCGCCCAGAAGGGCGCCCAGGGCGGCCGTGGCCGGTCCGGCCAGGCCGCGCATCGCCGCCCCGTCGTGGGCCCGGTCGGCGGCGAACAGCACCAGCGCGGCGGCCAGCATCAGCAGGACCAGGGACGCCTGCACGGCGAACAGCGTGTTGAGGATCGCCCCGTTGCCGGGCAGCCGTCCGGCGGCCGCCCACTCCGGGCGCGGCCACGCCGTGTACACGGCCACCGCGATGCCCAGGACCAGGGTGGCGTCGCGCAGGAGGCGGCAGACCCGGTCGGCCCGGGCGTTCCAGCGCGGGTCCACACCGGGGACCAGGACGCTCAGGGCGCTCCCCCCGACCACCGCCGAGAGCAGGACCGCCAGCACGGTCCCGGCCCCCCACAGGACGGAGTCGCCGCCGGGTCCGCCCGACGGGGAGATCAGGTCGTGCCGGAGGGCGGGGACGAGCAGGAGTGCGGCGACGGTCCCCAGCGCCACCGAGATGTGGGCCGAGCGCAGCCTGGCCATGGTCTCGCTGTTGCGCCAGAAGTCGGCGTGGCTCAGCGGCGCCGCCGCGCTCTCCCGGGGCGGCACCGCCGGGGAGACCACCTCGTAGTCGGCGGCGGTGCGCCGCGACAGCCGCCACAGCACCAGCACCACGGCCACCGGCAGCACGGCGCCGACCAGCAGGGCCGTCCCCGGCGCGGACAGCAGCGACGCGGGCGAGGCCAGGAACGCCAGCCACGGGAGCACCCGGACGCACTCCTCGCCCTGCCCGGCGGCGCACTGCCAGGCGACGAGGTCCATGCCGATCCCCCCGGCGGCCAGGGTGATGAGCATCGTCAGCGTCAGCGCCAGCAGGCGCACGCCCGCCCCGTACGCGTTGTTGGCCAGCCGGCGCACGCCCGTGGGGGAGCGGTCCATCCGTCCGGGCCGCATCCAGTACGCGACGTTGATCAGCATGAACGGCAGCAGGAGCAGCCACAGCGCCCGGGAGGACCTGCCGGAGGTGAGGTTGCCCCAGGCGAAGATCTCCCGGCGCACCCCGGGAACGGTCTCGGTGTCGGCCTTGCGCCGCCACCGGAAGAAACCGGCCAGGCGGTCGCCGCCCACCCGCATGGCGGGCTCGACGTCCAGCAGCTCCTCGGCCTGGCCGCCGCTGACGCCGTGCACGCGCAGCTCCACGCAGTTGTGCGCGGCGGGGCCCGGTGCGGTCGGGGCGGAGGCGGGCTCGGGGGCGGACGGGGAGGAGACGACGACGGGGGGGACGGGGGCGGTCGGGTCAGGCTCATGGGCGCTGAGGGGGGCGGTGAGGTCCGACATGTCAAGCATCCTGCCACGCTGCGTGTCCGAGCGACAGCACCGGAGAAGACCTGGGGACGGCCCCGACGGGCCGGGCCGACCGCGCGGATCCCCTGTCCCGCAGCGCTTCCGCGCCGTCCCGCGCGCCCGCGCCGCCCGGGACGCGGGGCCCGCGGCCGGTCCGGCGCACCGGGCGGCCCGGTCCGGCGCACCGCCCGCGCGTCCGGAGCCGGCGCTCAGTGCACGAGCGTCTCGTCGTCCAGGTCCCAGGTGTTGCAGGCGGCCGGCGTCTGCTCCTCCCAGCCCCGGCTGGTCCAGTGCACGCTGTTGTCCGCCGACCCGTGCGTGCGCTCCTCCTCGCCGCCGTCCTCGCGGTCGGCGGTCGCCCTGGCGTCGCCGAGGACCGCCTCGAAGTCGTCCTCGTCCAGCGGGAAGCTCACGCGGACGGAGGCCAGGAACGCGCCGGACAGGCAGTTCGCCTGGAGCTCGCTGCGGCGCGTCCACGCGTTCCGCTCCAGGGGGTCCTCCTCCAGCTGGCGCTGCTCGTGGTAGTACTCCAGCAGCCCCGACTCGCCCTGGACGTGGTGGCCGTACTCGTGGGCCAGCAGGGACGCGTACACCACCGGCCGCGTGGCGCCGTTCCACTTCTCCACCACGTCGGCGGTCCCGATGTAGATGCTCGTGCTCGCACGGCAGTAGAACGCGCCCGCCTGCGACGGGTAGGGGCGGCACGGGCTCACCCCGGGCTCGTCCCAGAACACCCGCTCCGGCGGGGTGAAGGGGATGCCCGCGCGGGCGAACTGGGTCGCCCAGGCGTCGTCGAGGCAGTCCGCCACCGAGTCCAGGAAGTCCTTCATCGACTCCGTGTCGTCCACGTCCAGCCCGGGCGCCGGGCACGGGCGCGGACTCAGGCGGCCGGTCCCGTACAGCGGGTTCGCGACCAGGGCCTCGTGCCCCGACGGGCTCTCCCGCTGCCCGAACGGGTCGGCCAGGCCGGTGGCCGCGGCGTCCCCCGAGGGGCTCTGCCCCGGCTTGTCGTCGAAGTCGGTGTCGGGCGCCGCGCCGTCACCGGCCCCCTCGGGCGCCGCGCCGGAACCGGAGGCCTCCTCGCTGACGGTCGTCCAGGACAGCATCGCCAGCGCCAGGAGCACCACCACGAGGGCGGTCACCATACCGAGCGCCCGCCGGTCGGCGCGCCGCGCCTGACCGGGCGGCGCCGAACGGGGAGACTCACCGAACCCTGCGTACACCCCTGTCCGCCCGCCCTGTCGTCGCCGTCGGCCGGGCCGGACGGCCAGGCCCCTGTCCGCGCCCCCGCGAGCGCCTCACTCGACCAGGTCCTCGGGGGCGTCCCAGGTGTTGCACGCCCCCGGGTCCACGCGGTCCATGCCGTGCGCCGTCCACAGGCGGCCGTTGCGCGCCGAGCCGTGGGTGTGGTCCCCGCCGCGGTCGGACCGGAGGCCGACGTCGTCGAGGATATTCTCCCGCTCGGCCCCGCCGTGGCCGAGCCCCGGGCCGGAGGCGCCCAGGAACACCCCGCCCAGGCAGTTCGCCTGGAGCTCGTTGCGCCTTGTCAGCTCGTCGGCGGTCTCGCGGTCCACCCCGGCGCGGGCCTCGTGGAACTCGGCGAGGATGCGCGACTGGCCCTGCACGTGGTGCCCGTACTCGTGGCTGAGCAGGAACGTGTACGCCTCGGGCCTGTCGCTCCCGGCCGAGGCCTCCACGATGTCCTCGACCCCCAGGTAGAGGCCCTGGTTGGCCTGGCAGTAGAACGCGGCGGTGCCCTGCGTCGGGAACGCGCCGCACGGGCTGTGCCCCGCCGAGTACCAGTACACGCGGTTGGGGGACGAGAACTCCATCCCCGCCGACGCGAAGTAGGCGCTCCACGCCCGGTCGAGGCAGTCGGCGATCTCGTGGACGAACCCCTCCACGGACTCCGGGTCCTCCGGGTCCAGCTCGGGGGCCTCGCAGGTGACCTCGCCGAGCTCCCCGATCCGGTACAGCGGGTTGTCGCCGAGCATGTCCCCTCCCGTGGACACGGCCCGCTGGTGCTCGCCGCCCCCGTCGGCCGGGCCGGCCGACGCCACCGGGTGGGACCACGCGGCGTCGGAGGAGGACAGCATCGCCGAGAACGCCAGGAAACCGGTGAAGGCGACCGCGGCCAGCCCCGTTCCGAGCGTGAGGGACACGCCGAGCCCCATCCGCTGGAAGAACCCGGGCCGCTCCGACCAGAACTCCGGGACCGGGGCCGGCCCGCGCCTCACCACGGCCGCCTCCCGGGGGCCGGGAGCACGGAGCCGCCCGCGGTGCCCTGTGACAACAGCGCGCGGGGGGACCGGATAGGCTCTCGCGTCATGTGGTGGGTCGGCTCCTGGCGCCCGGCCGTCGTGGCGACGACGGTCCTCTCGGTGTGCTCCGTGCTGGTCACGGCGCCTGGCGTCGTGTGGCCGGAAGGGGAGGCCCACGCCGCGACGGCAGCCGCGCCGGCCACCACAGTACCGGGGGGCGCGCCGGACCGGACCGGCGCGGTCGGCCTCGGGAGCGCGGCCGATCCGCTGATCACCAACGACGTCAGACTGGAGCTCGACCGCGCGGGGGTCCTCCACGGCGAGGAGACCATCACCTTCAGCGGCGGGGCCCCCGCGGAGTTCACCAGGGCCCTCACCGAGACGATGCTCTACGACACGGACCACGACAGGAAGTTCGAGGTCACCGGTGTCGAGGCGACCGACCTGGACGGCAGCCCCCTGGCCGTCGAGGTCGAGAAGACGGACGGGACGCTGTACGCGCGGATCCCCACCGCGGCCACCGCCGGCGTGGTGCTCACCTACAGGGTGGGCGGGACCGTGAGCGAGGTCACCCAGGGCGTCCAGATGGAGTGGAGGGCCGTCGGCGCCTACAGCCACACCGTGGAGTCCACCGACGTCACCGTGACCGCGCCCATGCCGCCCGAGGCGCTCTCGTGCCTGGCGGGCGAGCCGCGCAGCGCCATGTACTGCACCGCGTCCGACATGGGGCCGGAGGCGGGCGTCGCCCACTTCCTCCAGGCGGACATGGAGCCCGACGACCGGCTGGACATCGTCGTCAACTACCCCTCGGGCACCGCCGAGGGCGAACCCATCCTCACCCGGAGGTGGTCGCTCGCGTCCGCCTTCGCGGTGACCCCGGCGACCGCCGGCGTGTTCGGCCTCCTCCTCGTCGTCCTGGTCGGCGGCCTGGCCGTGCTGATCCGGGTGCGGGGACGGGACGAGCGCGCGCTGCGCCGGGAGGCCTCCGAGGGCGACCACGCGCCGGTCGAGGAGGGCGAGCGGGGGCAGCTGAGGTTCGCGCCCCCGGACGACGTGCACCCCGGCCAGATCGGCACCCTCATCGACGAACGCGTCGACATCGCCGACCTCACCGGGGCGGTGCTCGACCTCGCGGTGCGGGGCTACATCCGGCTGGAGGAGCTGCCGCACGAGCACTTCACGTCCGTCGACTGGCGCCTGGTGCGGCTCGACGGACCCCCGGGGGAGACCCTGCTGGCCTCCGAGTGGCTGCTGCTGGACGCCCTCTTCGGCGAGCGGCGCACGGTGCGGCTGTCGCAGCTGGGGTCGCCGCGGGCCTCCGCCGACTTCCCCGCCAGGATCGACCGCGTGCGCGAGGAGCTGTACCGGGACATGGTGCGGCTCAAGTGGTTCGCCCGGTCGCCGAGCCAGGTGCGCACCCGCTGGAGCACGGTCGGGATGGTGCTGACGGCGGCCGGCGTGGTCCTGACCGGGGTCCTCGCGGTCTTCACGGGCGCGGCCTTCTCCGGCCTCGCGGTCGTCATCGCGGGCGCCGCCGTCACGGCGGGAGCCCAGTACATGCCCGCCAAGACCAAGCTGGGCAGCAGCGTGTACGCGCACACGATGGGCTTCCGCGACTTCCTGCTGAGCCCCCGGGCGGAGCAGGCCCTCCCCGGCCGGAGGGTGGAGCTCTACTCGCGCTACCTGCCGTACGCGGTGATCTTCGACGACGTCGACCGGTGGGCGAACATCCTGGCCTCGGCCGCGCTCGCCGACCTCACCCCGGAGGAGCTGACCGGCGACGGCCTCGCCTGGTACACCGGCCCCCGCGAGTGGAGGATCGAGGACTTCGCCGACTCCATCACCACGTTCGTGGTGTCGCTGACCGGCATCATCACCAACACCCGGCGCCTGCGGGTGCTCAACCAGTTCCAGCGGTCGCGGTAGCGCGGACCTGGCGGCGAACGGCGGCCCGCCGGACGGCGGGCGCGGGGGAAGAGAAGAACGAGGGGGAACCATGCGGGCGGTCGTGCAGCGTGTCTCGCACGCGTCGGTGACGGTCGACGGCCGGGTCGTCGGGGAGATCACCGGGCCCGGGCTGATGGCGCTCGTGGGGGTGACGCACACCGACACGGCCTCCGAGGCCGCCAGGATCGCGAAGAAGCTCTGGACGCTGAGGATCCTGGAGGACGAGCTGTCCTGCTCGGACTCCGGCGCGCCGATCCTCGTGGTCAGCCAGTTCACGCTCTACGGGGACGCCCGCAAGGGGCGGCGCCCCACCTGGCAGGCCGCGGCCCCCGGGCCCGTGGCGGAACCCCTGGTGGACGCGGTCGTCGAGGAGCTCCGCGGGCTGGGCGCCACGGTCGCCACCGGGGTGTTCGGCGCGAAGATGTCGGTCGCCCTCACCAACGAGGGGCCGTTCACGGTCGTCCTGGAGGCCTGAGGGCCCCTGTGCCCGCCCGTGGCCGCCCGCGGGTACATTTCCGGGCGGATCCGACTCGCGGCGGCCCTGGGGCCGCCACACGGCCCCGGAGGGCGGTCCGTCCCGCGGTGCGCCCCGTCGGGCCGGACGTGGAGGCCGCCGGCGCGGCGGCGATCGCCGCACGGCTCCCGAGGGCCCGCGCGTACGCCCGAGCGGCCCCCGGCTCCGCAGGGGGCGGGAACGGCGTGCCGCCCGGGCCGTGGCCGGTCCACGGCCCGGGGCACGGGAACGAAGGGGGAGGCGACGGGGGACGGGGAGGCCCCGCGGGTGTCCCGTGCCCTCAGACGTCGACCGTGACCGGCTCGAACTTGTAGCCCAGACCGCGCACGGTCACGATGTACCGCGGGCTGCCCGGGTCCTCCTCGATCTTGGCGCGCAGCCGCTTGACGTGCACGTCGAGGGTCTTGGTGTCACCGACGTAGTCGGCGCCCCACACCCGGTCGATGAGCTGCATCCGGGTCAGCACCCGACCGGCGTTGCGCAGCAGCACCTCCAGGAGCTCGAACTCCTTCAGGGGCAGCTGCACGCTGTCGCCGCGGACCGTGACCACGTGGCGCTCCACGTCCATGCGGACGGGACCGGCCTCGAGGGCGGCGGGGAGGACGACCTCGTCCTCGCCCCGGCGCCGCAGGACCGCGCGGATACGGGCCACGAGCTCGCGGGAGGAGAACGGCTTGGTCACGTAGTCGTCGGCGCCGAGCTCCAGACCGACGACCTTGTCGATCTCGGAGTCCTTGGCGGTGAGCATGATCACGGGGACGTTGGACTTCTGCCGCAGCGTCCGGCACACCTCGGTTCCCGAGAGGCCCGGCAGCATCAGGTCCAGCAGCACCAGGTCGGCCCCGGTGCGGTCGAAGGTCTCCAGCGCCACCGTTCCGGTGGGCGCCACGGCGACCTCGAAGCCCTCCTTGCGAAGCATGTACGACAGGGCGTCGCTGTACGATTCCTCGTCCTCGACAACAAGTACACGAGTCACTGTGCCGCCTCCTGCTGATCGGTGTTCCGGGTGGCGTCGGGCCCCCGGTCGTCGGGTCTGGGCAGACGCAGTGTGAACGTCGACCCCGACCCCTCCTTGCTCCACACGGTCACTTCTCCACGGTGGTGGGTCATGATGTGCTTGACGATCGCCAGGCCGAGGCCGGTACCACCGGTGGCCCGGCTCCGAGCGGCGTCCACACGGTAGAACCGCTCGAAGATCCTTTCCCGGTCCTGCTGGGGGATGCCGATCCCCTGGTCCGCGACGCTGATGTCCACGCTGGAGCGGGACACCCCGACCGACACGGCGACCCGGGTGTTCTTGGGACTGTAGGCGACGGCGTTCGCGATGAGGTTGCGCAGGGCGGTGCCCAGCAGGCCCTCGTCGCCCAGGATCGTGACGCCCTCGGCGCCGCTGCCGACCAGCTCGATCCCCTTGGCGTCCGCGGGCATGCGCACCGCGTCCAGGGCCTCCTCCACCACGCCGCCGAGCTCGACCCTGGTGGGCTCGGCCATCGGCTCCGCGCCCTGGATCCGCGAGAGCGTGATGAGGTCCTGGATGACCGCCGTCAGCCGCGCGGCCTCCGTCTGCATGCGGTCGGTGAAGCGGCGCACCGCCTCCGGGTCGTCGCTGGCGTCCTGTACGGTTTCGGCCAAAAGGGACAGCGCGCCGACCGGGGTCTTGAGCTCGTGGGAGATGTTCGCCACGAAGTCGCGGCGCACCGCCTCCACGCGCCGGTGCTCGGTCTGGTCCTCGGCGAGGACCAGCACCAGGCCGGTTCCCCCCAGGGGGGCGACGCGCACCGCGAAGGACGTCGCGTCGGGGCCGAACTTGCGCACGGCCACCTCGATGTCGGTCTCCCGGATGACCCCGTCGCGCCGCACCTTGCGGGCCAGGACGAGGAGCTCGCCTATGACCAGCTCCTCGCCCCGGACGAGGCCGAAGGCGCGGGCGGCCGAGGAGGCGCGCAGGACCCTGTCGGCGGAGTCCAGGACCACTGCGGAGGAGGGGAGTGCGGAGAGGACCTCGGCGATCCCCGGTGGCAGGGTGGTGCCGTCGTGGCGCTGGGGCACCGGGGCCTGACGGCGTTCGTTGGTACCCGTACGGAAGAAATGACCGGCGAGGACGCCGATGACGACGCCCGTCACGAGTCCGAAGATGCCGGTCACAGCGGCGAGAAGTTCCCCTTGCACGATTCGATCGTAAACGTGCGGACTGGAGCTTTACCCGGTCAGGGCAGACGACACAACCGAGGTTCTTCCATCGTTCACCAAACCTTGGCCGACTCTTCAAACAACCACTGGGAGCATTGACGCCATGCGCGATACGTACCACGAGGACCTTGACAGTCTGACCGAACGCCTCGTCGAGATGACGAGACTGGCCAGGCACGCCGTCGCACGCGCGACCACGGCGTTGCTGGACAGCGACATCGACGCCGCCCAGGAGGTCATCTCCGGCGACGAGGCGATCAACCGCCTCGACCAGGACATCGAGGACACGGCCTTCAGCCTGATGGCCCGGCAGCAGCCGGTCGCCTCCGACCTGAGGACCATCATCACCGCGCTCTACATGCGGGGCGACCTGGAGCGGATGGGCGACCACGCCGTCCACCTGGCCAAGATCGCGCGCCGCAGGCACCCCGACTCGGCGATCCCCAAGCCGGTCCGGTCGATCGTCCTGGAGATGGGCCACCAGGCGGAGCTGCTGGTCACGAAGGCCGGGGAGGTCATCGTCGACAGGGACCCCGACACCGCCCTGGAGCTGGACAAGGACGACGACCGGATGGACCGCCTGCGCCGCAAGCTGCTCCAGCGCATCCTCGCCCCCGGGTGGGAGTACGGGGTGGAGGCGACCATGGACGTGACCCTCGTCGGACGCTTCTACGAACGCTTCGGTGACCACGCGGTGCACGTGGCCGACAACCTCGTCTACATGGTGACGGGCGAGAAGCGCGAGGACTACGACCCGGAGGGCTGATCCCCGGGGAGACCCGTGGCGCCCGTGTGGCGGAGGGGGTTCGCGCCGGTGGCGCGGGGCCGCCGGCGGGGCTGCGGGCGCTGCCGGAACAAAGGGGGTTCCGGTCGGCGCAAAATCGTGACATCCGTCGCTTCGACCCCTCCGAAGAGGGGCGGAGCCGGGCCGCGCCCGACCTCTCCCGACCCTTCGCCAAGGGCGCGCGGTTCCGCTGGCCAGGGGGCTCCGAAGCCTTTCGGACACGTCCTGACCAGGCCCGCGACAGGCCTCGGGTACACTTTGTCAACCCCCGAAAAGGGGGTCCTGACCTGCGTGTTCGCAAACCTAATAGGTACGTTAAGTCACAGATTCGTGGTATCCTTGTGGTAGCGGAAGGGGTACCTGTCACATGGCTTTCAAGGTCGGCGACACTGTTGTCTACCCCCATCATGGGGCTGCTCGTATTGAAGCGATCGAGACTCGCACCATTAAGGGCGAGGACAGAATCTACCTCGTTCTGAGGGTCGACAAGGGCGATCTGACGGTCCGTGTGCCGGCCGCGAACGCCGAGGACGTCGGCGTTCGTGACGTGGTGGGGCAGGAAGGCCTGGACAAGGTCTTCGAGGTGCTGCGCGCACCGCACACCGAGGAGCCCACCAACTGGTCCAGGCGCTACAAGGCGAACCTGGAGAAGTTGGCGTCGGGCGACGTCAACAAGGTCGCCGAGGTGGTTCGCGACCTGTGGCGCCGGGACAAGGAGCGCGGTCTGTCCGCCGGCGAGAAGCGGATGCTCGCCAAGGCGCGCCAGATTCTCGTCAGCGAACTCGCCCTCGCGGAAAAGACCAACGAGGACAAGGCCGAGGCCCTCCTCGACGAGGTTCTCACGACCTGAACTCCAGTCACGGAATCGCGTCATTCATGACGAATATGCCTCGGGTGGGCGTCGGAACGGACGTCCACCCGTTTTCTCCTGGACGGACACTTTTTCTCGCCGGTTTGGAATGGCCGGGTGAAGACGGTGTCAGCGGCCATTCGGATGGCGATGTCGCCGCCCATGCGGCGTGCGACGCGTTGTTGTCCGCCTGCGGCCTGGGGGACCTCGGGTCCAACTACGGCACGGCGGAACCGCGGTGGAAGGGCGCCTCGGGCGCCGCACTGCTCACCGAGACCGCGGCGCGCGTTCGCGCGGCCGGTTTCGAGATCGGCAACGTCGCCATCCAGATCATCAGCAACCGTCCCAAGTTCTCGCCCCGGCGCGCCGAGGCCGAGAAGACGCTCTCCGAGGTCGTGGGGGCGCCGGTGAGCATCTCCGCGACCACGACCGACGGCCTGGGCCTCACCGGCCGCGGCGAGGGCATCGCGGCCGTCGCCACGGCCCTGTGCGCGGCGGTGGACTGACCCGCTCGCCGGCGGCGGCGCCGGGCCTGTACGGCTCCGGTGCGGCCCGGCCCCCAGAGGGGCGGCGAGGGGACGAACGGCGAACAGAGGGGTCCCGCACCCGGGGGTGCGGGACCTTCGTCGTGTCCGGGGGCGTGCCGGTGTCCGGGGGCGTGTCCGGGGCCGGCCGGTACGCGGGGGCCGTGAGCGGGCGGCCCCGCGGTCCGTCCCCGAGGTCCGTTCCCCGTCCGGTGCTGCGGACGGTGCGGCCGGCGGCGGGGCGTCGCGCTCGGCCGGTCGTGTTCCCGGTGGCGCGGCGCGACCGCCGGTCGACCCGGGGGCACACCGGGGCAGTAGCCCTCACGGCGGAGGGTGCCGGTCCTCGTGCACCGACCCTCGCGCGGCAGCCCGTCCGAGGCTCTGAACGGGACGCAGGAGACACCGGGGTGCGCCTCGGTCACACCCGATCGGAAACCGGGAGCCCGGGGGTCCAGGTCGTCCACAGGGCGTGCGGGGGTGGTTGGCGCCGGACGGGCGGGGGATGTTCTGGCATGGGGGCCACCCCTCCCCGCGGGGCGCTCACGCGCCCCCGGCAACAGCATGGCCCGCCCGGTCGCCGTCCGCCACCCCTTCCGCGGGGCTGTGGACGACCGGGCGGGGCGCACGGCTCACTCGTCGGGGCGGAGCGGTTCGCTGCGCACGCGCCGCGACGGCGGTCCCGCCGCGAAGTCGGGCAGCGGCGGACGGGGCGGCTTGAGCACCATGGGGCGCTTCTCCACCGGCGTCCGCACGCTCCGCTTCGTCAGGGGCAGGCGCTCCGGTCCGGGCCGGTCCGCGCGGGACCCGGCCCCGTCCTCCGGGGCCTCCCGGTCCGAGGGGGCCCGGGTCTTCGGTTCGGCGCCGGGGCCGAAGGCGGACGGAAGCTCCTCCACCTCGGGCAGGGGCTCCTCCCCGGGCTCCTCCTCGGGCTCCTCCCCGGTTTCCACGTCCGGCTCCTCTTCCGGGGCCCCGGGCCCAGGACCGGGCACGCCCTCCCGGGCCGACACGTCCCCCGTCCCCGGTACCGGGGCGGCCTCCGCCGGGTGCGGTTCCGCGGGTTCCGGTGCTGTCGGGCCCGGGCCCGGCGTCGGGCCGACGGTCTCCGGCGGCGCCTGGGGGATCCGGAACGCCGCGCGCACCGTCGGCCCCGTGTCGTGGTCGAGCACGGGCGCCGGTTCGGGATCCGGTTCCACACGGTCCTCGTCCGCGGGCCCGTCGTCCTCCGGAGGCGTCCACACCGGCGGCACGTAGTCCGACAGGACCCCGGCCCCCGTGTCGGCGCTCGCAGGGGGCTCCCAGAGGGCGGTCGCCGGCACACGGCCGTCCCCGGGGCCGGTGCCGTCGTCCGCGGGCCCGTCCACCGACAGGTCCGACGACCCTTCCGCCACCGCGTCGGCCACCGCGTCGGCGGGCCCGTCCGTGAGCCCGTCCGAGAACCCGTCCGAGAACCCGTCCGCCGACCGGTCCGACGTCTCGTCCCAGGCCTTGGCACCGGCGGCACGGATGGCACCGTCGGCACCCGTCCCGGAAGGCGTCCCGGCACCGGTTCCCGCGACGGGGGCGGGCACGACCCCGTGCACGGCCCCGTGCGGGTCGGGCCCGTCCCCGCCGTAGCCCTCGTGCTCCGCGTAGCCGCGGTCCTCCCCGTGGGGCCCGTGGTCCGGGTCCTCCGACCGGGAAGCGCTCTCCGCCGGTGTCCGGGCGGCGGGGGCCGACGCGGTCTCCGCCACAGGCACGGACCCCTCGCCGCCGACCGCCTCCGGCTCCCTTCCGGGAACGGGGAGGGCGGCGGGGGCCTCCGCCTCGTCGGAGGCCGGGTCGCCTGGCGGCGGCTCGTGGTCGAAGCCCTCGTCGGCGAGGTGGTCCGGGACCGCCTCGACCGGCCCGCCGGCGTGGGCGCCGGCGTGGGCGGCCGCGCCACCGGAACGGTCCTCCGGGAACTCGGGCCCGGGGGCCGCGGCGCCGGGCACCACGGGGGGCTGCTCGGCGGCCAGCTTGATCGGGTTGTGCCCGCTCCGGGAGCGCCGGGGGAGCGGGAACGTCGGGGCCGACGCCTCGTCGCCGCGGCGGCCGTGCTCCGGGAGGGACGCTTGCACCGGCACCGGTGCGGCGATCGGTCCCGCCGCGTTCCGGTGCTCCTCCGGGCCGTCCTCCCGGTCGTCCTCCGGCATCTCGTCCGGCTCGTCCGGCTCGTCGTGCCGGAGGTCCCCGGTCGCCTCGGAGCCGTCGTCGTGCCGCTCCGGGACGGCGGCCGCCTCGGACCGGGGGCGGATCCGGACGAACTCCCCGGCCTCGTGCGACCGTGCCCCGTCCGCGGCTTCCGTGTCCCGGTCGTCGGGGCCCAGGCGCAGCAGCCGGGTTCTGAGAGCGGCGTCGTCCGGCTCGTCCGGCACGCGGGCGGGGGAGACCACCGCGCGCGCGTGCAGCACGGTGGCGGGGTCGTCGGAGGGGCGGGGCCGGGCGGTCGGCGTGCGGCGGCGTCTGCGCATGTGCGCCCGGACGGTCATCCACAGCAGGAACGCCACGAGCAGGGCGGCGAGCGGGGCCACCGCGACGACGACCCGGGCGACCCCCTCGGGCACCCGTTCGACGAGTTCGAGGTTGCTCAGCAGCATGGCCGCGGTGGCGAACATGATCAGTGCCGGGATCAGGACCAGGTCCACCCAGAGCCGCTCGCGGGGGTGCGCCCCGCGCAGGAGGTAGCTCACCCAGCACGCCATGATCAGCAGGAGGGTGTAGGTCACCGGGAACACGTGGGCCAGGGTGCTGCCCGCGTGGCCGCCGTACTCGGCGAACTGGAAGATGCCGTTGTAGGAGATGACGAGGGCGCACAGTGCGATGAGCCCGACGAACAGGGCACCACCCGCGAGAGCTCCGGCTCCCGTGACGCGACCTGCGGGCCGACCGTTCCGTGTCCTTGATCCGGGGGTGTTGTTGTAAGGGGCCATCGCCACCGCAGCGTAGTCGAGTCGGTGCCGCTAACACGAGATTCCGACCGATTACGGTTGCTTCCCGACCGGCACACTCGGGGGTGTTCTGGGGTGTTCTGTCGGAATATGCAGGGTCTGGCGGCCTGCTGATCCCCGGGGGCGGGCGGTGGGGAGGTGTTTTCCCGCGCCCCCTCTTCCCGAATACGGCTTAACACATATACGCACTTCGGGATGACCGAAGGGGGAACGACCGGCGTGGGAGTTCGTGGTTTGTGACGCGGCCCCGAGGGGAAAGCGGATAGGCTTGACAACGTGAGTCTGCGCTTCTATGACACCAGTGCCCGACAGGTCCGCGAGTTCGTCCCCCTGCGCGAGGGATCCGCCTCCCTGTACCTGTGTGGTGCCACGGTGCAGGCACCCCCGCACATCGGCCACATCCGCTCCGGGGTCAACTTCGACATCCTGCGGCGGTGGCTGAGCCACAGCGGGTACGACGTCACCTTCTGCCGCAACGTCACCGACATCGACGACAAGATCATCAGGGTCGCGGCGTCCGAGGGCGTGCCCTGGTGGCAGGTCACCGAGCGCAACCAGCGCGCGTTCACCCGGGCCTACGAGACCCTCGGGTGCCTGCCGCCCACCGTCGAGCCGCGTGCCACCGGCCACGTGCCCGAGATGATCGACCTCATGCGCCGCCTCATCGACGACGGCCACGCCTACGCCTCCGACGACGGCTGCGGCGACGTCTACTTCGACGTGCGCTCCTACCCGTCCTACGGCGAACTCTCCAACCAGCGGCTGGACCAGGTCATGGAGTCCTCCGACTCCGATCCGGACCGGGACAAGCGCGACCCCCGCGACTTCGCCCTCTGGAAGGGCGCCAAACCGGGCGAGCCCAGCTGGGACACCCCGTGGGGGCGCGGCCGGCCCGGCTGGCACCTGGAGTGCTCGGCCATGGCCACCAAGTACCTCGGCCCCAGCTTCGACATCCACGGCGGCGGGCTGGACCTGATCTTCCCGCACCACGAGAACGAGCTCGCCCAGTCCCGTGCGGCCGGCGACGGCTTCGCCCAGTACTGGCTGCACAACGGCATGCTCTCCGTGGGCGGCGAGAAGATGAGCAAGTCGCTCGGCAACTCCCTGCTCATCCCGCAGATGGTCCAGAAGGTCCGCCCGGTCGAACTGCGCTACTACCTCGGCCAGGCCCACTACCGCTCCACCATCGACTACTCCGACGCCGCGCTCCGGGAGGCGGCCGCCGCCTACCAGCGGATCGAGGGCTTCCTCACCCGCGCCGTCGAGGTGCTGGGCGAGGTCGCCCCCGCCGACCGCGTGCCGGACGGGTTCGCCTCCGCCCTCGACGACGACCTCGGGGTCTCCCAGGCCCTCGCCGTCGTGCACGGCCACGTCCGCGAGGGCAACACGGCCCTGGCCTCCGGGGGCAAGGAGCAGGCCGCCGAGATCGCCGGGGAACTGCGCGCCATGCTGGCCGTCCTGGGCCTCGACCCGCTCAGCGAGCAGTGGTCGAGCGCGGACCAGGGGCTCGGCGAGGTCGTGGACGCCCTGGTGGCGGTCGCCCTCGAACAGCGCAAGGCGGCCCGCGCCCGCAAGGACTACGCGGCGGCCGACGCCATCAGGGACCAGCTCGCCGAGGCGGGAATCGTGGTCGAGGACACCCCGCAGGGCTCCCGATGGGACCTGCGCCGGGGCTGACCGGACGCGTGCGGTTGCGCGGCGGCACTACTCTGGGAGTTTGCCGCCGCGCCTCGCGCTGGTCGGCGATATTCCACCAGCCGGATGCAGCGCGCCTCCGGCATGCTCGCAACACGTACGGGGAAGCGGCGACCAATGACGGCGAAGAAGAGCAAGAAGGGTCCGACCAAGGGCAGCGGCGGCAAGGGCCGCAGGTCCCTGGAGGGCAAGAGCGGCACCCTGCCCGCGTCGGAACGGCACTGGTACGACGGCAAGCAGCGGCAGCGCGCCGCCAAGCGCGGTCCCGGTGGCGGACAGCAGGACGGGGCCCGTTCCGAGCGCCGGTCCGACAGCTCCGACCTGCTGGTCGGCCGCAACCCGGTGGTGGAGGCGCTGCGCGCCGGAATGCCCGCCACCCGGCTGTTCCTGGCCAACAGCCTCGACCCCGACGACCGCGTAAACGAGGCCGCGAAGATGGCCGGCGCCCGGGGCATCGACGTCGTCGAGGTCACCAAGACCGAGCTCGACCGCCGCTGTGAGAGCAACGGCCAGCCCGGCGCCGTCCACCAGGGGCTCGTCCTCCAGGTGCGCCCGTACCAGTACTGGGCCCCGGAGGGCCTGCTGGACGCCGCGAAGGACTCCGACACCCCTCCGCTGATCGTCGCCCTGGACGGGGTCACCGACCCGCACAACCTGGGGGCCATCGCCCGGTCGGCCGCCGCGTTCGGCGCGCACGGCCTGGTCATCCCCGAGCGCCGCTCGGCCGGTGTCAACATGACCGCCTGGAAGACCTCCGCCGGCACCCTCGCCCGGCTGCCCGTCGCCCAGGCCACCAACCTGACCCGGGCGCTGGAGGGCTTCAAGAAGGCCGGGCTGTTCGTGGTCGGCCTCGACGCCGACGGCGACGCCCAGATCCCCGACCTGGAACTGGCCACCGGGCCGCTGGTCATCGTGGTCGGCTCCGAGGGCAAGGGCCTGTCGCGCCTGGTGCGCGAGGCCTGTGACGTCGTCGCGAGCATCCCGATCGGCAACGCCGAGTCGCTCAACGCCTCCGTCGCCGCCGGGGTCTCCCTCTACGCGGTGTCCCGCCGCCGCGCCGAGGCGGTCTGACCCGCGCACGCGTGAGCACGGCCCCCGGTCACCCCGACCGGGGGCCGTCGGCGTCCCGGGCCGCAGGTCCGCCGGTCGCGCCGGTCCCGGGGGCGCGCGCCCGCCGCCCGCCGCCGCGGGGCCGGGTCCGGCAGTGGGGGCCGTCCCGTTTTCACGCTCCGCTGCCCGGGTAGCTGTGCACCCACATCCTTCCCGGACGACGAGGAGGCGGGTGAGCGCGATGCCGGAGGACGGGGCGGTCCACGCGGCCGCCCGTGGCGGAACCGGGCACCGTCCCCGGGCGGCTCCGTGAGCGGCCGGGCCGACCCGCCGTCCCGGCCGGGGAGGCCCCGGCTGCGGCGCAGCGACACGGACGCCCCGGGCATCACCCGGGTACGGCGCGGGCGCGGCTTCCGCTACCACCACGCCTCCGGGGAGCCGGTCACCGACCCGGACGAGGTACGGCGCGTCAAGGGGCTCGCGGTGCCGCCGGCCTGGCGGGACGTGTGGATCTGCCCCTCGCCGGACGGGCACATCCAGGCGTGCGGAACCGACGACGCGGGACGCCGCCAGTACCTCTACCACCCGGAGTGGCGGCACCGCAGCGAGCAGGCCAAGTACGACAGGATGCTGGACTTCGCCGAACTCCTGCCCGGGATCAGGGACAGGGTCGCCGAACACCTGGCCGGGCGCGGCCTCGGGCGCGAACGCGTCCTGGCCGCGGCCGTCCGGCTGATCGACCTGGGGTTCCTCCGCGCCGGGGGCGAGGAGTACGCCGCCCGCAACGAGTCCTACGGCGTGGCGACCCTGCTGCGCGAGCACGCCCGCCGCGAGGGCGGCGCCGTGGTGTTCGAGTTCCCCGGCAAGTCCGGCAGGGAGCAGCGCTTCGAGTGCGCCGAACCGGGGGTGTGCCGGGTCGTCGCCTCCCTCCGGCGGGCCCGTTCGCCGGGGCAGGGGCTGTTCGCCCACCGCGTGCCGGAGGGCTGGCACGACGTGCGCAGTGAGGACCTCAACGCCTATCTCCGGGAGGTCTCCGGCGGCGACTGCACGGTCAAGGAGTTCCGCACGTGGCACGCGACGGTGCTCGCGGCGGTGGGCCTCGCGGTGGCGGCCGACCCGGACGGCGAGGCGGCGCACCGGAGGCTGGCGGCGCACGTGTCCCGTGAGGTGGCCGAGCACCTGGGGAACACGGAGGCGGTGGCACGGGCCTCCTACATCGACCCCCGGGTCTTCCGCCTCCGCGAGCGCGGGATCACCGTCGACGTCTCCTTCACCGAGCTGGGGAGGAGGACGCCCGTCGGGGAACTCGCCACCCGAGGCCCCGTCGAGGCGGAGGTGCTGCGCCTGCTGCGCGAGCACCCCGACGCCTGAGCCGGGGCGGCCGGGCGCCGCCCCGGGGCGGCCGGTCAGGACGCGGCTGCGCCCAGGTAGCCGTTGGGGTCGAGCACGTACTTGCTCGCGGCGCCCCTGTCGAAGGACCGGTAGCCCTGCGGGGCCTCCTCCAGCGGAATCGCCACGGCGTTGACGGCGTCGGCGATGTGCACGCGGTCGGCGAGGATCGCCGCCATCAGCTCCCGGTGGTACTTCATGACCGGGCACTGGCCGGTGAAGAAGGCGTGCGACCTGGACCAGCCCAGCCCGAACCGGATCGACAGGGAGCCCACCTTCGCCGCCTCGTCGGCGGCACCGGGGTCGCCCGTCACGTACAGGCCGGGGATGCCGATCGATCCGCCCGCCCTCGTCACCTCCATCGCGGTGTTGAGGACACTGGCGGGCGCCTCCTTCCCGGCGTCCTTCCCGG
Organism: Nocardiopsis sp. NPDC006198; assembly: GCF_040613895.1. Lineage (NCBI taxonomy): Bacteria > Bacillati > Actinomycetota > Actinomycetes > Streptosporangiales > Nocardiopsidaceae > Nocardiopsis > Nocardiopsis sp. NPDC006198. The sequence goes on from NZ_JBEXSY010000004.1 coordinate 160,965, forward strand.
AGCCGTGGGCCTCGAAGCCGACGGCGTCCACCGCGCAGTCCACCACGGGGGCGCCGAGGATCTCCTCGATCTGGTCCCCGGGCTCGCCCTCGGCGACGTTGACCGTCTCGCACCCGAAGCCGCGGGCCTGGGCCAGCCGCGCCTCGTTCATGTCGCCGACGATCACGACCGCGGCTCCGAGGAGCTGGGCCGAGGCCGCCGCCGCCAGTCCGACGGGCCCTGCGCCGGCGACGTACACCGACGACCCCACTCCCACGCCGGCGGTCACGCAGCCGTGGTAGCCGGTCGGGAAGATGTCCGAGAGCATCGTCAGGTCGAGGATCTTCTCCAGTGCCCGGTCCCTGTCGGGGAACTTCAGCAGGTTCCAGTCGGCGTAGGGCACCAGCGCGTACTTCGCCTGACCGCCCACCCAGCCGCCCATGTCGACGTAGCCGTACGCCGAGCCGGGGCGGTCGGGATTGACGTTGAGGCAGATCTCCGTCCGGCGCGACTTGCAGTTCACGCACCGGCCGCACGAGATGTTGAACGGCACCGAGACGAGGTCGCCGACCTCGACGAACTCCACGCCCGGCCCCGTCTCGACCACCTCGCCGGTGATCTCGTGCCCGAGGACCAGGCCCTGCGGGGCGGTCGTGCGGCCCCGGACCATGTGCTGGTCGCTCCCGCAGATGTTGGTCGCGACCACCTTGAGGATCGCCGCGTGGGGGAGCTGCCGCCCCACGTTGGCGGGGTTGACGCCGGGCCCGTCCCTGAGGACGAACTCCGGGTAGGCGATGTCGGAGACCTCGACCTCGCCGGGCCCCTGGTACACCACGCCTCTGTTGCCGGTCATGTCCTTCCCACCTCTCCGCCCCGCGTCGGGGGCATGTCCCCCTCCCGTTTCCGGGGGAGGAGGCGGCTAACCGGACGTCGAAACCCTCCGGGCGTCTTTTTGCCGGATCGAGTGCGTCCGTAGCCGGGGCGCCCCCGTTCGTGTCCGCCCCGTCGCCACGGGTGACCAGGTGGGGACGTATCGGCGGACTTCGGACCGGTTCCGTATCCGAGTGGGCCAGGCGTCGTCCGAACCGGTACCATTCGGGTGGACGCACCCGGGGCCAGGGGTTCCGGGCGGTCGGCCGACGTAGCTCAATTGGCAGAGCAATCGCCTTGTAAGCGATAGGTTAGGGGTTCAAGTCCCCTCGTCGGCTCTTCTCATGCCCGGCCCGGGGTTCGTACGGGCGCACCCCCTGTGTTCTCGCCCCTATCGGGGGAGCGAGTACCTGTTGCGACACCGGGACCCCGGACCCCGCTTCCGCGCGGTCCGTCGGCTTTTCCCGACCCCCGTCCCCACGGCCTCCGCTCGAATCCTGCGGGCGGCCCCCGTCCGTCGCCGCGGCCTTCCTGCGGCCTTGCCCTGGCGGAAGGGTGTGCGGTGGCGTGGCCGCCCCCCGTTCCGCTCTCCGCCGCGGCGTACGACCGCGCCGCCTCTCGATCCCGGCCCCCTTCTCAGGGGAGTCGGCCGGCGTCCGCGTCCCCGGCAGGGCGGTCACGGTGCAGGATCGCTCCGGCAGGGCGACGTCCCACACCCGAACGGGTATGCCAGCACGGCCGCCCTTTCAGCCATTGCTGGTGGTGTCCGGCTGACTCACACTGATGCATGACAACACGATCCCGAATTCTTTCAATGCTGATTCGATCGGGGAGGTGTCCATGGCGATCATTGTTGATAACACGATTTCGTGTCGAGGAAATCTATCTCCACACCCCGTTCTCGGAGCTCCTCTTTATTATGGGGAGAACGGGGTTCCGCGGGCGCTTACAACAGGGGCATTTCACGATTCCTTTCCCTTCGCCCTGCCCGTCAAGGGAGCAGGCCCTCTCGAAGGCCGACGGCGACCGCGCCGGCGCGGTTGGGGGCGTCGAGCTTGGTCAGCACGCTCGCGACGAGCCGTTTGGCGCCGTGTTCCGAGATGCGCAGGCGGCGTCCGATCTGTCGGTTGCTCAACCCTTCCGAGAGCAGGCGCAGGGTCTCGTGCTGGCGTTCTGTGAGCTGGACGGTCCGGGTCAGTGTCGTCCTCTGGATGATGCCCTGGGTCATCAGCCTGCGCGCCACGGCGGAGGGCAGGGGGAACTGGCCGGACAGCACGCGGGACAGGGTGTCGCCGAGGACGTGGACGTCCAGTTCGTCCTGCAGAAGGAAGCCATCGGTCTGCGAGTACCGGTCCAGCGAGTCGATTCCGGATGGTTTGGCGAGGAGGACAAGGGTTTTGAACCCGGGCGGGATCAGGGGCCAGTCCGCGGGCGAGGACTCGGACTCGGCGAGAATCAGGACGGAACGCGGAGACTCGACCGCACCGAAATCGGCCTCCCGGATGGTCGGGGCAATGTGCAGGGACCCGAGCGGCAGTTCCTCCAGGAGTGTTCGCATCCCTTGTCGAAGTACGCCGTTCGCTATGGCCAAGATCACACGGGTATCGGCCAGTTGGACGAACTCTTCCTCCTGTCGGCCCAGGGAGAACACGGTCGGTTCCGTGGATGTCCCGTAGTCGGAAATCATGTCTTCACCCAGAGAGTGCATAAATTCGAACCCTTGAATCGGATTTCTTTAGGGGATAACAATTCCTCGGCATTTCTCGTTGTGGAGTTAAGGTGGTCGGAGGGCGGGTGGGAATTTATCGTGGTCGAAAAGGAGGCTTGTTTCGGGTTTTTCCTGAGAATGCCGAATTCCTTCCTCGTCCATCGCCGGTTCGACGGTGTCCACCCTGGCGCCGGGTCTGGGGAGCGGGTCCGAGTCCTCTGGGGATCCTGGGTACGCCTGATGGTCCGTGGGAACGGGAAGGTCGGAGATGGAGGCCGGCATGAAGGTGGGCGCATCACCCTTTCGTGGGGGGTCAGCGGGCAACTTTTAGGGATGCCGCAGGTCGCAGGCTTATCCGGGGAAAGTTGAGCTTCGCTGCACGGTTGGGAGCGGCCCATGGGAACGCTCCCATGGGGTGGATCCCAGAGTAGGAGGCCACCGTGGCGGTGTCAAGAAGTCAATTCCCCCGGCAATCGGATGTTTTTGCGGGCGATGTGGGTGTGGTATGGGTCGATTGATGGCCCGTTTTCGTTGATTCGGACTCCGGAGACTTTCGTGTCCTCGGTGCTTGCTCGTTGTTCTTGTGATTCACGATTGAGGTGGAATATGGGTTTCGGGGAAGTGGATCCGGTTTTCGTAATTCCGGTCTTCATAGAGAATTCGATGGATCTTGCTCATCTGGAGAAATCGTTGGGGAGTCTGGTCTCCCAGACCGATGAACGGTGGAGGGCGGTACTCGTCGACGACTGCTCGCCGTTCCGCTGGGACCCGCGGGACGTGGCACCGTTCGATGCGAGCAGGATGTACCTGGCGAGGAGGCCCGTGAACTCCGGCCCCGGCGAGTGCCGGAACCACGGGGTGCGCCGGGCCGCCGAGGCCGGAGCGCCGTTCGTCCTCTTCCAGGACGCGGACGACGTGGCCGACCCGGACCGGGTCCGACTGACGAGGGAGTACTTCCGGGAGGACCTGGAGGCGGACATGCTCTACTCGGCCTTCGACGTCATCGACGAGGACGGGAGGCCCGTGCCGAGGGGTGGTATCTCAGGTTCGGTCCTCGAGGTGGTGGACTCCCATGCGAGCCCTGTCGAGGGCCGCGACGCCTGGATCCCCATCGCCACGAGAACCGGTTACACCACGCTGACGAGCACCGTCGCGGTGCGCACGGAACTGGCCGCACGCTACCCGTTCCCCGCGTGCCACGTGAGCGAGGACTCCCACGCCTGGCTGCGCATGATGGCGGGCGGGGGCGCACTCCGGTACATGAAGGAGATCAGGGCCCAATACCGGGTTCCGAGAGGCGATCACGGATCCGCCAGTCGGGAAAGACACGGCGAAGGATTCTACTGGACCATGCTGCAGGTCGATCTGGACGGTTTCATCCAGGCCATGCACATCTCCTTGGACCGAGGGGCACTGGAGCCCGGCCACTGCCCGGAGCTTCTCCGTGACTTCCACCTGAAGCAGGCGGAGACAATGGAGAGCGAGGGCCAGCTCCAGGCGGCGGACGTCTGCCGTTCCCTGGCCGCCTGCCCGCTGCCCGACACGCGCCCGCCGGCTCCGGTCAGGAGTTCGTGATGGTCCCGGAAACAGATGTGGAACGCGGGCTCCCCGCACAGGGGAAAAGCGGTTTCGATGCCATTCTCTTCGATCTGGACGGTGTTCTCGTCGATTCCCTCGGGGCCATCGAGAAGTCGATGCGCTGGTGGGCCATGGAACGGGGGCTCGACCCCGAGGAGGTGCTCGCTCGTTCGCACGGGCGCCGGGACGAGGACCTGATCAGGGAATGCGCCCCCTGTCTGTCGGTCGAAACGGAGATCAAACTCATCGAGGATTTCGATGTACAAGAGGCGAAATCCGTCAGACCGCTGCCCGGCGCCCGGAGGGTTCTACGATCGCTGGAAGCCGGCTCCTGGGCCGTGATCACCTCGGGAAGCCGCCGCGTCGCCGCCGCGAGAATGGCCGGTTCCGGCCTTCCTGAGCCCAGCCGCCTCGTCACCGCGGAGAGTGTACGGCGAGGCAAGCCGTTTCCCGACGGCTACCTTCTGGCCGCCGACCGGTTGGGGGCCGTACCCGAACGCTGCCTGGTCGTGGAGGACGCTCCCGCGGGCCTGGCCGCCGCCAGGGCTGCGGGTATGCCGTGTCTCGGGGTGGGGGCGGCCTTGGCCGGGCCTCTTCCCGGGTTGGTCGGTCGGGTCCGTGACCTGGAAGAGGTCCGTGTGGTGACCGGGCCGACCGGGTTGCGGGTCCTCACCGGCCGTTCGCGGACGCACGCCGGGACCGGACCCCGGGAAAGGCGTCCGGGCCCGCGTCCATGAGCGCACGGACGGGACGCGGCGGGTCGCGCCCCCCCCCCCCGCGGGGGGGGGGGGGGCGGGCCCGCGGGGGGGTGGGGGGGGGCCGGGGGGGTATTGGGGGGGGGGGGGCCCCCCCCAAGCGGGGGGGGCGGCCGCGCCGTTTTTTTTCGGTGTGTGCTTTTACGTTCCGCGCCCCCCCCGCCCCGCGGGGCCCCCCCCCCCCCCCCCCCCCGGGACCAGGTTGGCCCCCGAGGGGGAGACGGACACACAAGACGGGGACGTGGCAGAAGTGAAGCTGGATGACCTGCTGGGGGAGTACTACGAGCTGGAACAGCAGCTCGCCGACCCCGAGGTGCACGCCGACCAGACCAGGGCGCGCACGCTGGGCAAACGCTACTCACAGCTCACCCCGATCATCGAGGCCTACCGCGCGCTCAAGGAGGTCGAGAACGACATCGACGCCGCGCGCGAGCTCGCCGCCGAGGACTCCTCCTTCGCCGAGGAGGCCGACCGCCTGACCGAGGAGGCCGAGCGGCTCACCGAGCGGCTGCGCGTCCTCCTCGTCCCGCGCGACCCCTCCGACGACAAGAACCTCATCATGGAGGTCAAGGCCGGAGAGGGCGGCGAGGAGTCGGCCCTGTTCGCCGGCGACCTGGTCCGCATGTACCTGCGCTACGCCGAACGCCAGGGCTGGAAGACCGAGGTCATCGACGCCACCCACTCCGACCTGGGCGGCTACAAGGACATCACGATCGCCTTCAAGAACAAGGGCACCCCCGAGCCGGGGGCCGGCGTCTGGCCGATGCTGAAGTTCGAGGGCGGCGTGCACCGCGTCCAGCGCGTCCCGGTCACCGAGTCCCAGGGCCGCATCCACACCTCCGCCGCCGGTGTGCTGGTCGTCCCCGAGGCCGAGGAGGTGGAGGTCGAGATCCACGCCAAGGACCTGCGGATCGACGTCTACCGCTCCTCCGGGCCCGGCGGCCAGAGCGTCAACACCACCGACTCCGCGGTCCGCATCACCCACCTGCCGACCGGCATCGTCGCCTCCTGCCAGAACGAGAAGAGCCAGCTCCAGAACAAGGAGCAGGCCATGCGCATCCTGCGGGCCCGCATCTACGCCGAGGCCCAGGCCAGCGCGGACGCCGAGGCCTCCGCCGAGCGCAAGAGCCAGGTCCGCACCGTGGACCGCTCCGAGCGCGTGCGCACCTACAATTTCCCCGAGAACCGCATCTCCGACCACCGTGTCGGCTTCAAGGCCTACAACCTCGACCAGGTCCTCGACGGGGAGCTGGACGGGGTCGTCAAGGCCCTCGTGGACGCGGACACCAAGGAGAGGCTCGAAGCCGCCCAGTCATCATGAACCTGCTACTCGACGAGGTCGCCCGCGCCACGCTCCGGCTGGCCGAAGCGGGCGTCGCCTCACCCCGCACCGACGCCGAGGAACTCGCGGCGTTCGTGCACGGTGTGCGTCGAGGTGAGCTGCACATGGTGGCCGACGCCGACTTCGACGCCCGCTACTGGGAGTGCGTGTCCCGCAGGGAGGCGCGCGAACCCCTCCAGCACATCACCGGCCACGCCTACTTCCGCTACCTGGACCTCCAGGTCGGCCCCGGCGTGTTCGTGCCCCGGCCCGAGACCGAGATCATGGTCGACTGGGCGATCGAGACGCTGCGGGCCATGGACGTCGCCGACCCCCTGGTCGTCGACCTCGGCACGGGGTCGGGCGCCATCGCGATCTCCATCGCCCAGGAGGTGCCCCGCTCGCGGGTGCACACCGTGGAGATCGATCCCGTCGCCCTGGGGTGGGCCCGCCGCAACATCGACTCCAGCGGGCACGCCGACCGCGTCACCTCCCACCACGGCGACATGCGCACGGCGCTGCCCGAGCTGAACGGCCGCGTCGACCTCCTCATCAGCAACCCCCCCTACGTCCCCACGCGCGGCTCCGGCGCCATCCCGCCCGAGGTGCGCGACTACGACCCCGCCCCGGCCCTGTGGTCCGGCGAGGACGGCCTCGACATGATCCGCGAGCTGGAGGCGGTCGGCCGCAGGCTGCTCCGCCCCGGCGGGGCGATGGCCGTCGAGCACCACGACGGCCAGGGCATCGACATCCCCTGGCTGTTCCCCGAGGACAACGGCTGGCGCGACGTCCTCAACCGCAAGGACATGGCCCGCCGCGACCGCTTCGTGGTCATGCGACGTGCCGACGGGGACGGCTGACGAGGCCGTGCCCCACCCCCGTACTCCCGTCGGACCGCTCAACCCGGTCGACCCCGTTCGAGAATGAGGTGAACGCAGGTGAGCCGCATCTACGACTGCGCGGACGAGACCGCCCGCAAGGACGGCATCGCCGACGCCGCGTCCGCGGTACGCCGAGGTGAACTGGTGGTGCTGCCCACGGACACCGTGTACGGCATCGGCACCGACGCCTTCAGCCCCGCCGCGGTGGCGAACCTGCTCGCCACCAAGGGGCGCGGCCGCGACATGCCGCCGCCGGTCCTGGTCGGCTCGATGCGCGCGGCGACCGCCCTCATCGAGGACCTCGGCAACCACGGCCGCGACCTCATGGAGGAGTTCTGGCCCGGCCCGCTGACCCTCGTGTGCACCGCCACCCCCAGCCTGTCCTGGGACCTCGGCGACACCAAGGGCACGGTGGCCGTCCGGATGCCGATGGACCCCGTCGCCCTCGAACTCCTCAAGGAGGTCGGGCCCATGGCGGTGAGCAGCGCCAACAAGTCGGGCCTGCCCGCCGCCACGCGGATGGAGGAGGCGCTGGAGCAGCTCGGTGACGAGGACGTCGCCGTGTACCTGGACGGCGGGGAGACCGACTCCCCTGTCGCCTCGACCATCGTCGACCTGACCTACGCCGTGCCGCGGGTGCTGCGGTCCGGCGCCATCTCCATCGAGCAGCTGCGCGCGGTGTGCGGCACCGTCATCGGCGAGCTGCGCCAGGGCCGCATGAAGCCGGTCAGGGAGGACGAGGTCGCCAAGGCCGGCGAGGCCGCCAAGGCGAGCCGCAGGGCCGCGTCCCGGTCCGAGGCGCCCGCCGCCGCGGGGACCGGGGGGGCGGACCCGGCACAGGCCTCCGGGGACGGGGCCTCCGAGGGCACGGCCTCCGGGAGCGGAGCCGCGGCGGCCGGGGCGGACACGGAAGCCGCCCCCGGCGGCGACCGTACGACCGGCGGCGGCACCGCCGCGGGGCAGGACGGCAGGACCCCCGAGACGGGGCAGCTCCCCGACGGCGACCGTTCCGAGAACTAGAGGGGCCAGGCCGTGCGAGAGTACGCGCTCACCTTCGTCATCGCCGCGGCGGTGACGTACCTGCTCGTGCCCCTGGTGCGCAAGTTCGCCATCAGGATCGGCGCCACCCCGCCGGTGCGCGACCGCGACGTGCACACCGAGCCCATCCCGCGCCTGGGCGGGCTCGCCATCTACGGGGGGTTCGCGGCAGCCCTGCTGATCTCCGCGCAGCTCCCGCACCTGCAGAACGTCTTCGTCGCCGACACCTGGCTGGGGCTCCTCCTCGCGGGCGGCCTCATCACGGTCATCGGGATCATCGACGACCGCTGGGGCATGGACGCGCTCAGCAAGCTGGCCGGCCAGGTCGTGGCCGCCGGCATCCTCGTCGCCAACGGCGTGCAGCTGCTGTGGCTGCCGCTGCCCGGCACCCAGCTGTCCCTGGGGCCGTGGCTGGGCGCGATGGTGTCGATCCTGCTCATCGTGGTGACCATCAACGCGGTCAACTTCGCCGACGGCCTGGACGGGCTGGCGGCGGGCATCGTCGGCATCTCCTCCCTGGCGTTCTTCGCGTACTACTACGTGGTCGCCGTCGAGCAGGGCTTCGTCCGCCAGTCGTATCCGGCGATGATCGCGATCATCCTCGCGGGCACGTGCGCGGGCTTCCTCTTCCACAACTTCCACCCGGCCAGGGTGTTCATGGGCGACACCGGCTCGATGCTGCTGGGACTGCTGCTCACCTCGATCACCATCACGGTGACCGGCCAGTTCGACGCCAACACCGCACGTGAGGAGTTCAACTCCGGCGGGCTCGTGGTGTTCCTGCCGATCGCCCTGCCGCTCCTGGTGATCGCGCTGCCGCTGGCCGACCTGGTGCTCGCCGTGCTGCGGAGGACCCTCGCGGGCAAGTCCCCCTTCGCCCCGGACCGCGGCCACCTCCACCACCGCCTGCTGGACATGGGCCACAGCCACATGCGGGCCGTTCTCCTCATGTACCTGTGGGCGGGGATCGTGGCGTTCGCCGCGGTCTCCCTGTCGGTGTTCGACTCCCCGGTGATCGTCCTGACGGTCACCGCGCTGGTCGCCACGTGTGCTGTCGGCCTCATCGCCCTGCCCCGCCTGCGGCGCCGGGGCCTCCTGCCGTGGGACCGCAAGGACCGCGTTAAGACGGGGGCAGGTCACGATTCGCCATCTGATGCCTGAGAGGGCGTCGGCATTCGGGACCAAGGTCTCGGAAGGCGGTGGCGGTGACCTGCGAAGGCGGAGGCCGGACCGGTGTGGTGAAGGTGACACAGGCCCTGGAGGACGCCCGGAACGGGCGTTTTGCGGGGCGTTAAGGTCGCGTTAAGGAACCCCCGGATTCAGCACCGAGAACCTTGTGATAGCTTTCACGAGCAGGTACCCACTGAACCCCTACGGAGCTTTGTGATGCAGGAACACGACGCCCGGATCCTCCGTGGCGCCGCGCTTCCCAGCGCTGCGTGCGGGCTCCTGGCCATTGCGGTCTCCGCGCTCCTCGCCGGCGTCCCCGGAGCTCTCAGCTCCCTGTTCGCCGTGGTAATCGTGCTCGGCTGCTTCGGGCTGGGGCAGTGGGCCGTCCTCATGATCACGCGCCGCAACAAGGACCTCTTCCTGGCGGCGAACATGCTCGGCTTCGTCGTCAAGATGGCGGTGCTGGGCGTCATCCTCGTCACCCTCGGCCGCAGTCCCCTCGTCGAGGACCTCAGCAGTGCAGCCTTCGTCTACAGCGCCCTGGCGGTCGTGCTCGCCTGGCTGGGCGGCCAGACGTGGGCGATCTCGAAGGCCAAGATCCTTCACGTGACCCCGAACGAGGGTTCGGAGAACGCGTGATGGGGTGCCCCGTTGCAGCCCGTCGGGAAGGGCGTATTACCCTGAACCTCGGCAGGCGGACGGCCCCGTTCCCGCCAAGGCCCACATGCTATATTCCGGAGCGAGATGAGCAGCGAACCAGCCAGAAAATCGGAGAAGCGCACGCCCCCGGCACCGCGCGAGTCCGACGGCTGGGCACTCTTCTCCACTCTGCTCTCGGGCGTGCTCGTCTGGAGCGCGATCGGCTGGGCCGCGGACAAGCTCCTGGGGTTCCAGGCGCTCTTCCTGCCCATCGGGGCGGTTCTGGGCATGGTCGGCGCGATCTACGTGATCGTCGTCAAGACCCGCCAGGTCTGAACCCTCCCGCCAGTCCGGCGTCGACGATCGTGCGACGACGCTCTGTAACAACCATCAACGAGGCTTTCTTGCGTCACGACGAAAGGATTCGCCGTGAGTGCTGACGTGCGCATTCTCGCGGCCGAACCGAATTGCCACCTGTTCGGTGACAACGGTTGCGGGTTCACGCCGCCCACTATCGGGATGTTCTTCCCGGAACCGTGGTTCGCCAACATCCCCGGCAGCGCGGGCATCGACCTGTACCTGGTCCTGCTTCTCGTCGCCGTCGGTGCTGTCCTGCTTCTGTGGTCGTGGTTCAGCAAGAAGCTGAGCCTCGTCCCTGGTCGCAGGCAGAGCGTCGGCGAGATGCTGGTCCTGTTCATCCGGGACCAGATCACCCGCCCGACGATGGGTGCCAAGGGCGACCGGTTCATCCCGTTCATGACCGGTGTCTTCACGCTCATCCTGGCCATGAACTTCACGGGGCTGATCCCGGGCATGCTCCCGGTCAACAGCAACCTGGCCTTCACCGCGATGTTCGCCGGGGTCATCTACGTGATGACCATCGTGATCGGCATCCGCAACCAGGGCGGCTGGGGCTACTTCCGGAACCAGATCTTCCCGCCCGGGATGCCCAAGGCGATCTACATCCTGGTCACCCCGATCGAGATCCTCTCGGTCTTCCTGATCCGCCCGGTCACGCACGCCCTGCGTCTGTTCGCGACCATGTTCGCGGGCAGCCTGCTGCTCGCCGTGTTCGCCTACGGCGGCTGGTACATGCTCAACCTGACGGCCGAGCCCCTGCTGGTCGGTGTCTCGCTCCTCTTCTCGGGAGCGGCGCTGTTCGGCTACCTCGCCTTCTTCGTCTTCGAGATCGTGATCATGCTCGTCCAGGCGTTCATCTTCACGCTGCTGGCGAGCCTGTACATCAACCAGTCGCTCGAAGCGGCCCACTAGACCCCCTTCCCCTCCTGCGCGGCCGACCGGCCGTGCCAGGGGCGAGAAGAACTGACCCGTCCACACCGGCGAACTGACCAATTGCGACGAGCAACGCCGGACGTCGAGTAAAGGGAAACATCAATGGACATCGCTGCGATCACCGGCAACATCAACACCATCGGCTACGGCATCAGCGTCATCGGCGCCGGTATTGGTGTCGGTATCGTGTTCGGTCTCGGCATGCAGGCCATCGCCCGCCAGCCCGAGGCCCGCGGCCCGCTGCAGACCAACATCTACCTCGGCTTCGCCCTCATCGAGGCCCTGGCGATCCTTGGCTTCGTCCTCGCCTTCGCCGCTCCCCAGGGCTAGTCGAACTTGCCAACCGTTTTCTGATGGCAACTGACGCGAAGGAGGGCTGACCATGTTGGTGGAGTTGGCAGCCGATTACAACATTCTGCGGATCGACTGGGTGAAGTTCACCTTCGGTGCGATCGCGCTCGCCGTGGTCTACTTCTTTGTGGCCCGCAAGGCGGTTCCCAAGGTGATGGCGGTCCTCGACGAGCGTCATGACGCCATCGAGGGCGGCATCGAGCGGGCCAAGCGCGCCGAGGCCGAGGCCGAGGAGATCCGCCAGCAGTACCGCGAGAAGCTCGAGGAGGCGCACCGCGAGTCCGCCCAGGAGCTCGAGAGGGCCAAGGAGCAGCGGGCGGCGATCATCGCCGAGGCGCGCGAGGAGGCCCAGGCCGAGGCGCGCCGCATCGTCGAGGCGGCCCACGCCCAGATCGAGGCCGACCGCCAGCAGGCCATGGTGCAGCTGCGCGGCGAGATCGGCGGCCTGTCCGCCGACCTGGCCGGTCGCATCGTGGGTGAGACCCTCAGCGACAGCGCCGTCCAGAACCGCGTCATCGACCGGTTCCTGGACGAGCTGGAGCAGAGCCAGAGCACGCAGCAAGCAGAGGTGCGCTGATGCGTGGTATCAGCCGCACGTCGCTGGTCGAGGTGACCCGGCGCCTGGACGAGAACGTCCTGGCGTCGGCCGGCACCGCGCAGAGTGGTGTCTCCCTGGGCAGCGAGCTCTTCGAGGTCGTCGCCCTTCTCGGGAGCCAGCACTCGCTCCGCCGGTGGCTCGCCGACCAGGCGAACCCGGCAGAGCGCAAGACCGAGCTGATCGGCGAGCTGCTGGAGACCAAGGTCTCCCCGTCCACGGTCATCGTGGCCGGCGACGTGGTCTCGGCGAAGTGGTCCGGTCCGCGCGACCTCGTGGACGCGATGGAGCGGATGGCGGTCTACGCGACCGTCGCCGCGCTCCAGAACGCCTCGGCGCTCGACGAGCTGGAGGACGAGCTGTTCCGCTTCCAGCGGATCGTCGCCGCCCAGCCCGAGCTGCGCGACGCCCTCACCCGTGAGGGGGTCGCCCCCGAGCAGCGCCTCTCCCTCCTGGAGAGCCTGCTCTCGGGCAAGGTGAACGCCGCGACGCTGACGCTGGTCGGCGAGGCGGTGACCCGACCCCGGCGACGTACGCTGGAGCAGGCGCTGGACCACTTCGGGGGACTCGTCTCGGAGCGCGCCAAGCGCTACGTGGCCGTCGTCCGCAGCGCCGTCGCCCTGAGCGAGAGCCAGCAGTCCCGGCTCGGGGCCGCGCTCTCGCGCGCCTACGGCCGCGACATCCACCTCAACACCGAGGTCGCCCCCGAGATCGTGGGGGGCCTGTCCATCCAGGTGGGTGACGAGGTCATCGACGGGACCATCGCCGGGCGTATCGCCGAGGTCCAGCGCCGCCTGGCCGGCTGACAGTACGCAAGGCAAGCACGCACGGCGCCAGCCCGGCGCCATTTGAGAGCAAGGACAACGTAGAGATGGCGGAGCTGACGATCCGGCCGGACGAGATCCGGGACGCGCTACAGCGCTTCGTCCAGTCGTACGAGCCTGAAGCCACCCGCGCGGAAGAGGTCGGTACCGTCACCTACTCCGGTGACGGCATCGCCCGCGTCGGTGGCCTTCCCTCGGCGATGGCGAACGAGCTGCTGAAGTTCGAGGACGGCACCCTCGGTCTGGCCCAGAACCTTGAGGTCGGCGAGATCGGTGTCGTCGTGCTGGGCGACTTCACCAGCATCGAGGAGGGGCAGAAGGTGCGTCGCACCGGCCAGCTCCTCTCGGTGCCGGTGGGTGACAACTTCCTCGGCCGCGTGGTGGACCCCCTGGGCGCCCCCATCGACGGCAAGGGCGAGATCGAGTCGACCGAGCGGCGTGAGCTGGAGCTCCAGGCCGCCTCGGTGATGGAGCGCAAGCCGGTCCACGAGCCGCTCCAGACCGGTATCAAGGCGATCGACTCGATGACCCCGATCGGCCGCGGCCAGCGCCAGCTGGTCATCGGCGACCGTCAGACCGGCAAGACCGCGGTCTGCATCGACGCGATCATCAACCAGAAGGCCAACTGGGAGTCGGGCGACCCCGACAAGCAGGTGCACTGCATCTACGTCGCGATCGGCCAGAAGGGCTCGACCATCGCGGGTGTGCGCGGCGCCCTCGAAGAGGCCGGCGCGATGGAGTACACCACGATCGTCGCCTCCCCGGCGTCGGACGCGGCCGGCTTCAAGTACCTGGCCCCCTACACCGGTTCGGCCCTGGGCCAGCACTGGATGTACGAGGGCAAGCACGTCCTCATCGTCTTCGACGACCTCACCAAGCAGGCCGAGGCCTACCGTGCGGTGTCGCTGCTGCTGCGCCGCCCGCCGGGCCGTGAGGCCTACCCCGGTGACGTCTTCTACCTGCACTCCCGTCTCCTGGAGCGCTGCGCGAAGCTCTCCGACGAGATGGGCCGCGGATCGATGACGGCGCTGCCGATCATCGAGACCAAGGCGGGCGACGTCTCGGCGTACATCCCCACCAACGTCATCTCCATCACCGACGGCCAGGTCTTCCTGGAGTCCGACCTGTTCAACCAGGGACAGCGTCCGGCCATCAACGTCGGCGTGTCGGTCTCCCGTGTCGGTGGCGCGGCGCAGACCAAGGCGATGAAGAAGGTCTCCGGTACCCTCCGTCTGGGCCTGGCCCAGTACCGCGAGCTCGAGGCCTTCTCCGCCTTCGGCTCGGACCTGGACTCCGTCTCCAAGCAGCAGCTGGAGCGCGGCGCCCGTCTGATGGAGCTCCTCAAGCAGGGCCAGTACTCGCCCTACTCCATGGAGCAGCAGGTCGTGTCGATCTGGGCCGGTACCACCGGCCGCGTCGACGACGTCCCGGTCGAGGACGTCCGCCGCTTCGAGGACGACTTCCTGGAGCACCTCGGCCGCGAGCACGCCGGCATCCTGGAGACGATCCGGGACACCGGCAAGTTCGAGTCCGAGACCGAGAAGTCGCTCGACCTGGCCCTGGAGAAGTTCAAGCAGGGCTTCCAGACCTCCGCGGGCTCCCTCCTGGGCACCGAGGCCGAGGCCGAGGCGCTCTCCGAGGAGAAGGTCGGCCAGGAGACCATCAAGGTCGCCAAGGGCGGGAAGTAACCCATGGGTGCACAGCTTCGCGTCTATCGCCGGAGGATCCGCTCGACGAAGTCGATGGCGAAGATCACCCGCGCGATGGAGCTCATCGCCACGACGCGCATCACCAAGGCGCAGCGTGCGGCTGAGGCTGCTGGGCCCTACGCGCGGGAGATCACCCGGGCGGTCTCGGCCCTGGCCAGCCGGGTGTCGGACCACCCGCTGCTGACCGAGTCCGAGAACCCGACCCGCGCTGCCGTCCTGGTCATCACCAGTGACAAGGGCCTGGCCGGCGCCTTCTCCGCCAACGTGCTGAAGGAGGCGGAATCCCTCACCCAGCTCCTCCGGGAGCAGGGCAAGGAGGTTCTCACCTACATGGTGGGCCGCAAGGGCGTGGCCTTCTACAAGTTCCGCGATCGTCCGATCGAGGCGCAGTGGGAGGGCTTCACCGAGCGTCCGACCTACGCGCACGCCCAGGAGATCGGCTCCGCCCTCATTGAGAAGTTCCTGGCGGACACGTCCGACGGCGGCGTCGACGAGATCCACGTGGTCTCCACGGAGTTCGTCTCGATGCTGACCCAGCGGGCCGGCACCGTCCGCGCGCTGCCGCTGGAGGTCGAGGAGAGCGACGAGAGCGAACTCGAGGCCGCCCACGGAAGTGAGCCGCTGCCGCTGTACGAGTTCGAGCCGTCCGCGGAGGAGGCGCTGGACGCGCTGCTCCCGCAGTACGTGACCAACAGGATCTACTTCGCGCTCCTCGACGCCTCCGCCTCCCAGCAGGCGTCCCGCCGTGCGGCCATGAAGGCCGCCACGGACAACGCCGAGGACCTCGTCAAGAACCTGGGACGCCTGGCCAACCAGGCGCGCCAGGCCGAGATCACCAACGAACTCAGTGAGATTGTCGGCGGTGCCGACGCCCTCTCCGCTGCCAGCGCAGGAAGTGAGTAGCAAAAGTGACTGCGACAGTTGAAGAGACGGCTGGGGCTGGCACCGCCACCGGCCGTATCGCCCGGGTGACCGGGCCGGTCGTCGACGTGGAGTTCCCCGTCGGCTCCCTGCCCGCCATCTACAACGCCCTGCACACCGACGTGACCGTCGGCGGCAAGGCCAAGACCATCACCATGGAGGTCGCCCAGCACCTGGGTGACAACCTGGTGCGGACCATCTCCCTGGCCCCGCAGGACGGCCTCGTCCGCGGCGCCGAGGTGCGCGACACCGGCGCGCCCATCAGCGTGCCCGTCGGCGACCTCGTCAAGGGCCACGTGTTCAACACCCTGGGCGAGCCCCTGGACGTGTCGGCGGAGGAGCTCGGCGTCACCGAGCGCTGGCCGATCCACCGCAAGGCCCCGTCCTTCGACCAGCTCGAGTCCAAGACCGAGATGATGGTCACGGGCATCAAGGTGATCGACCTCCTCACCCCGTACGTGCGCGGTGGCAAGATCGGTCTGTTCGGTGGCGCCGGTGTCGGCAAGACCGTGCTGATCCAGGAGATGATCACCCGTATCGCCCGCAACTTCGGCGGTGTGTCCGTGTTCGCCGGCGTCGGCGAGCGCACCCGTGAGGGTACGGACCTGTTCCTGGAGATGGACGAGATGGAGGTCCTCCAGGACACCGCTCTCGTCTTCGGCCAGATGGACGAGCCCCCGGGCACCCGTCTGCGGGTCGCCCTGTCCGCTCTGACGATGGCGGAGTACTTCCGCGACGTCCAGAACCAGGACGTGCTCCTCTTCATCGACAACATCTTCCGTTTCACCCAGGCGGGCTCCGAGGTCTCCACGCTGCTGGGCCGCATGCCCTCGGCCGTGGGCTACCAGCCCAACCTGGCGGACGAGATGGGTCAGCTCCAGGAGCGGATCACCTCGACCCGCGGTCACTCGATCACCTCGATGCAGGCGATCTACGTGCCCGCGGACGACTACACCGACCCGGCGCCGGCGACCACCTTCGCCCACCTGGACGCGACGACCGAGCTCTCCCGCCCGATCTCGCAGAAGGGCATCTACCCGGCGGTGGACCCGCTGACGTCCACCTCCCGCATCCTCGACCCGCAGTACGTGGGCGAGGAGCACTACCAGGTGGCGCAGCGCGTCAAGGAGATCCTCCAGCGGAGCAACGACCTCCAGGACCAGATCGCCATCCTCGGTATGGACGAGCTGTCCGAAGAGGACAAGATCGTCGTGAACCGCGCCCGCCGCATCGAGCGCTTCCTGTCGCAGAACATGTTCGTGGCCGAGAAGTTCACCGGTACCCCGGGCGTGTTCGTCCCCCTGGAGGAGACCATCGCCTCCTTCAAGGGCCTGTGCGACGGTGAGTACGACCACCTGCCCGAGCAGGCCTTCCTCGACGTCGGCAACATCGACATGGCGGTCGAGAAGGCCAAGCAGCTTCAGGGCTAGAACCGCGCGAAGCGTCCGTTCAGGGTGGTGGCGGGCGACGGGCGGGACAGTTTCTCCGGCCGGGCCGGTCCCGAACGACAACACGTCGGGGCCGGCCCGGCCGAACCCACCCGCTAGCCGAGGAGTTTGTGGCAGTGTCGAAGAAGCTTTTCGTCGAGATCGTCTCGCCCGAACGTGAGATTTGGGCCGGCGAGGGCGACATGGTCATCGCGAAGACCGTCGAGGGCGAGATCGGCGTCCAGCCCGGGCACATCCCGGTGCTCTCGCTGCTGGCCCACGACGCCGTCGTTCGCGTACTGGGTGCGCGGGAGACCGGAGAGGTCCGGGCCGCCGCGCACAGCGGGTTCGTCTCGGTCTCGGGTGAGGGTCGTGTCTCCATCCTCGCCGAGACCGCCGAGCTCGCCGAGGACATCGATGTGGACCGTGCGCGCACGGCGCTGAAGAACGCGGCCGAGGCCGGCGACACCGTCGCCCTGGGCCGCGCTCGGAGCCGCCTGCGCGCTGCTGGCGAGGACGTCGCCTAGCGAACCGGGACGGCGGAACGGCAGTGGGCATGGAACGACCGCTTCCCGCTCAGGCGGGACCGGGCTCCTGGCTGGGGTCCGCGCAGTGGGTGTTCTTCGCCCTGCTCTTCGTCTTCCTCGCGGTGGTGCTCGCCGTCACCGTGCGCCGCTGGGTACTCGTCCAGCGGGGCGGCGCGGTCGAGTGCTACCTGCGCACACCGGGCGGGCGGGGCCGCCGGGGCTCCTGGCGTATCGGCTTCGGCCGGTACGGAACGGAGAACCTCGGCTGGTTCCCCATCTTCTCCCTCAGGCCGCGGCCGACAGTGTTCCTGTCGCGCCGCGGCCTCGTCGTCGTGGGGAGGCGGGTCCCGAGCGGCGAGGACACCGAGCACCTGCCCGTGGACGTGACCGTCGTGCGGATCGGCTGGGCCGCTGAGGACGGCAGCGAGCCCCGGGAGGCGGTGTACGAGATCGCCATGAGCGAGAGCGCCCTGACGGGGTTCCTGTCCTGGCTGGAGTCGATGCCCCCGGGGACACAGTGGGAGGCGTGACCCCGAGAGGGTTCACATCCGACCCGTGCTGTGCCTAGCATGGCCGCATGATCGTCGCATTCTCTGTCTCTCCGCTCGGGGCCGGCGAGTCCGTCGCCCCCGCCGTCGCGCGGGCCGTGAAGGTCGTACGCGAGAGCGGGCTGCCCAACGAGACCACAGCCATGTTCACCAGCGTCGAGGGCGAGTGGGACGAGGTGATGGACGTCGTCAAGCGGGCCGTCGCCGCCGCGGGCGAGGGTTCCTCGCGGGTGTCCCTCACCCTCAAGGCCGACATCCGCGAGGGCGTCTCGGACGGCCTGCACAGCAAGGTCGAGGCCGTCGAACGGGAACTCGGCGACTCCTGAGGCCCCCGGGTCCTTCCGCGGAACCGGTCGGACACGGCAGTATGCGGTTCCATGGCCACTTCCCGATTCCGCGTCCTGTTCGCGCCGCTACTCCTGGCGCCCCTGCTCGCCGGCTGCTACCCGTCCGGCGGCCACGTCGGTGCTGTGGCCACGGGCCACTTCACCGCCCAGCACCGGTTCCCGGTCGTGATCGTCACCTGGTGCGGTGACGACCCGCCCCGCCAGATCGACCTGGCGGGGGAATCCCGGAGCCTGCACCTCGTCGCCACCCGCGAGTTCGGGGGGAGCGAGCTGGAGGTCGACCTGGCCGCGCCGGGGGAGGACTGGGAGATCCTCGACGAGGACGGCAGGGCCGTCTACAGGATGGGCCCGGAATCCCCGGACGAGGAGTACACCCTCGGCGTGGGGTCGGCCGAGGCGGAGCCCGGGGAGCCCGCCGAGCACGACATCGGGACGCTCACCTTCACCACCGGGGCGCTGGCCGCCGAGCAGGGGGTGTACACGGAGGCCGACGGCGCCTCCGCCGCCGGGGCGGTCCCGCAGGAGGAGTTCCCGCCCGAGTGCTGAGACGGCCGGGACACGGGCCGGCGCGTGGTCCGCGGGTGCTGTCGGCGGGTTCGGCGCCTGCGCCGGTCGCCGCGGGCCCGGAACGCTCCGCGGAGCAGTCCTAGCGTTCGCCCCCGGGCTTCCAGAGCACCTCGTCGCCCTCGTCCGCCACGTACCGGCCGAGGATGAACAGCAGGTCGGAGAGCCGGTTGAGGTACTGCGCGGTGAGCGGGTTGACCGTGTCGCCGTGCTCCTCGACGGCGGCCCACACGCTGCGCTCCGCACGGCGCACCACGATCCGCGCCGTGTGCATCAGCGCCACGGTGGGGGAGCCTCCGGGGAGGATGAAGCTGCGCAGGGTGGGGAGACCGGCGTTGTAGTGGTCGCAGGCCTCCTCCAACCGGGTGACGTACTCGGGGAGGACCCGCAGCGGCGGGTACTCCGGGTCCGGCACGATCGGCGTGGAGAGGTCGGCGCCCAGGTCGAACAGTTCGTTCTGCACCCGGCCGAGCAGGGCGCGCACGTCCCCGGGGACGTCCCCCAGGGCCAGCGCGACGCCGATGGCCGCGTTGGCCTCCTCCGTGTCGGCGTAGCCGACGAGGCGTGTGTCGTTCTTGCCGGTCCTGCTCATGTCGCCGAGGGCCGTCGTACCGGCGTCGCCGGTACGCGTGTAGATCTTCGACAGAACGACCGGCTTGTCCTTGTCCCGTGTGGTCATGCCCCCACCCTAGTGCGGCGGCCCCGCGCCACTCCGGCGCCGCCGTCCCCCGGTCGCGGCCCGTCCGGGCGGCGGAACCGTCGGCGGGCACGGGTGCGCCGGGTCGGGCCCGCTCGCACCGGCGCCGCCTCCGCGGGCCCGCCGGGGAGGGCCGACCGGAAGCGCCGCCCCGGGCTGCGGGCGGGACGCCCGCACTCCGTTCGTCACGGAGGATAACTGTTCAGTATCAAGGGGTGAAGGTGATGCACCTCACTGATACATTGAGACACGAGGGGGCTACTCAACGTAGTTTCCGGTGGTGTTCTACGCGTCAAGTCCCGGGTGGGAAGAGGGGGCCACCCGGGGCCGCCGCGCAGGGGGAGGCACCGCGAGGGGCGGGCGGCGTGAAACCGGGGGGTTCACACCGCCCGCCCCCATGTGCGGCGTCCCGGCCGGGGCGCCGGGGCCCGGAGCCCCCGCGGGGACCCCGGACCCGCCCGCCTAGCGGAGCCAGGCGTCTCCCGTGCGCGGCAGCTCGGCCGGTGCGGAGGACCTCAGCACACCGTTGACCGGAAGGGTGCTCTCGGCGAAGAACTCCACGCCGTGGGCGCCGGCGGCCGACAGCTCCGCCACCGAGTCCCAGTCGATGTGCTCCATCGTGTCGTCCGCCGTGTGGTAGTACGGGTCGAAGGCCTCACCGGCGGTGCCGCCGTACCACTCGGCCTGCTCCTCGCTCTTGATGCCGTCGGCGCCGCTGAACAGCCCCCCGGACGGGATGCCGGACTCCATGAAGGCCCTGTAGTCGCTGCGCCCGCTCAGCACGCCGGGCTCGCTCACCTGGTCCTGCGAGGCGAAGTAGTCCGCGAAGACCTTGGCGATCGCCCCGGACCCGGAGGGGGCTCCCGAGGAGTCGGGCAGCTCCATGCCGCCGTCGAGGACGAACCGGCCGTAGTTGTGCGAGCCGATCATGTCGAAGTTGAGGTAGAGGGCGATGTCCTCCAGCTGCTGCTCCGTCAGGTCCGCCACGTACTCGGTCGACCCGACCAGGCCCTCCTCCTCGGTGCCCCAGAAGGCGAACCGGACCTTGTTGTTCGGGTCGGCCTGCTCGGCGAGGCGGATAGCGGTCTCCAGCACGAACGCCGTGCCGCTGCCGTTGTCGTTGATGCCGGGGCCGTCCTCGACGCTGTCGAGGTGGGCGCCCACGACCACGACGTTGTCGTCGCGGCCCTCCGCCGTCTCGGCGAGGACGCTGTAGGAGCTCTCGGCGGAGACGGTGGCGTCCACCTTCACCCGGAGTTCGAGCCCGTCGGCGGCGATCAGGTCGGCGCCCGTCAGCCCGGACACTCCCACGGCCGGGATGGCGGAGACGGTCTCTATGGTGCCGAGGAAGACCTCGTCCGCGTTGTTCACCACGACGGCGGCGGCGGCGCCCGCGTCGGCGGAGTTCTGGACCTTCTCGGAGAAGGGGCAGGTGCCCCGCACGGTGATCGCGACCGCGCCCTCGGGGAAGCCCGCGAAGTCGTCGGGGGAGCACCCGCTCGCCGTGCTGTCCGCGTTGACGGCGACGGCCGGGGCGGTGACGTCCCCTGAGCCGGAGTAGCTCATGGGGACGTAGTCGACATCGGCCTCGTAGACGGCCTCGCCGGGCGCGGTCTGCGCCAGGACGGAGGGCGACTGCTCGCGCCAGAGCTCGTAGTCGTACTCGTGCCGGTACGTCTCGTAGCCCGCGCGTTCGAGCTGGTCCTCCACGTACAGGGCGGCGACGTCGTATCCGGGGGTGTTCGTCGCCCGGTTGCCGCCGTTGTACTCGGCGATGGTGTCCAGGTTCTCCATGTGCTCCCGGACGGCGCCGGCGGTGACCAGGTCGGCGAGGCGGTCGGGCTCGCTCTCGGCGTGGGCGGGGCCCGACGCCAGGGCCCCGGAGGCCATGAGGACGGCGGCGAGGCCCGCCGCGGCGGTGCGCCCGCCGGGCCGGGGGGAGGAGGGGGATGCCAAGGCGGACGCTCTGCCGAGCGTGGCCCGTCGGTGTGTGGGGCGCAACGGTCTTCCTCCGGAGTGCGGGGGTCCACCGCTCCGCGGCGTGGGGGGTGGACACCTCTGGTGGGTGAAGTTTCGCTGCAGCCTGTCACCGGAACGGTGTTCCCGGCAAGGAGTGACAAGCCTGATTGCCACAATCAGCCACGCAACTTACGCGTTCGGTGCGCACTGTGCCCGTGGCGGAGCCCCGGAGGGACCGATCGTCCAGCGGCCGGCCCCCGGGGCGCGGCTCAGTCCTCGTCGCCCCGGTCGCGCTTGCGCTGGTGCTTGCGCCGCTTGTAGACCACGCCCACGCCGGCCATGACCGCGAGGCCGCGGATGTGCACGATCGGCGCGTCCGGGTCCACCACGCTCGGCGGATCGCCGCCCTCGGTACCGAAGCCCCCCATGATCGGCAGCCCGTGGACGCGGACCTGGATGTCGTCGGGGACCTTGATCTCGATCCCGGCCATCACACAGCCGGTCCAGATCGTGGTCTCGCGGTGGACGAACCGCGCCTCGCGCAGGTCCAGTTCGACGCCGCCCATGAGGGCGAGCGCGAAGAAGTTCTTGGGGACCACCCACGCCCCGGCGCGGTCGGAGCCGCCCATCACGGCCACGGCGGCGGTACTGGTCGGGGTCGCCCGGGGGGTGACCCGGCCGCTGCCGTAGATCGGGCGGGGCGAGCGGAAGTCGCCGGAGACGGGGGTCAGGGAGGAGGGGCCGCCGTCGGTCGCGGGCAGGTCCTCCGTGAGGGGGACGAGCTCGCCGATGGTCTTGGCGCGGTAGACCGCGTCCAGGCGCTCGCTGTGCTCGTCCGGGTCCAGGCGGCCTTCGGCGAGGGCTTCGCGCAGGCGGTGCGCGACGGAGTCGCGGTCGGCGTCGGAAGCGCGCAGCCGACCGTGCTCGGGGGGATTGGCGTCGTTCATCGGGTCCACCATATGACGATTCTTCCCCGGCGGCACGCGCGTGCCATCCGGGAGGATCCCTGAGCCGACCCTGAAGCGCCCCTCCCTCCCCGGGAGTCACCGGTCCGGGAGCAGCCCGCGGCGGATCGCCCGGGAGACGGCCGCCGTGCGGTCGCCCACGCCGAGCTTGTCGTACACCCGCACCAGGTGGGTCTTCACCGTCGTCTGGCTGATGTGCAGGGCGCGGCCGATGGCCGCGTTGGTCCGACCCTCGGCGGCCAGGCGCAGCACCTCCGTCTCGCGGGGCGACAGGACGGCCGCGGGAGGGGCGGTCCGCTGCCGCATCCCGGACAGGAGCTTGCCCGCGACCCGGCCGGTGAGCACGGTCTCCCCGCGGGCCGCGGCGCGGACCGCGTCGGCCAGGGCCGCGCGAGGGGTGTCCTTGAGCAGGTAGCCGGTGGCGCCCGCCTCGACGGCCCGCAGGATGTCGCCGTCGGTGTCGTAGGTGGTGAGCACCAGGACGTGCGCGCCGGGGTGGTCGGCGGTGATGCGCTCGGTGGCCGAGACCCCGTCGCCGCCGGGCATGCGCAGGTCCATGAGGACGACGTCGGGGGAGAGCGCGGCGACTAGGGCCAGGGCCTCGGGTCCGGAGGCCGCGTCGCCGACCACGCTGAGGTCCGGCTCGGCGCCGAGCATGCCGCGGATCCCCTCGCGGACCACCGGGTGGTCGTCGACCAGCAGGACGCGGATCACGGTATGCGCTCCTCGTGTGTCTCATGGGAAGTGGGGCCGGTGAGGGTTCGGCCGGGGGCGGAGGCCCCCGCCGACGGGAGGGACATGCGGACGGTAGTGCCGGAACCGGGGACGGCCTCGACGTCCAGGGTCCCGCCCACACTCGCCGCCCGGTGCCCCATGTTGGCGAGACCGCGGCCCGCGGAGACCTCCCCGGGGACGAATCCGCGTCCGTCGTCGGAGACGGTCAGTTCGACGCACGCCTCCGTGTAGCCCAGGACCACCTCGACACGGCGGGCCCCGGAGTGCCTGCGCACGTTGGACAGTGCCTCCTGCGCGGTGCGCAGCAGGCAGATCTGCAGGTCGTTGGTGAGAGGCGCCGGGGAGCCCTCCACCCTGGAGTGCGCGGTGGCGGCGAGTTCGTCGCCGAGTCGCGCGGTGATCCTCGCCAGGACCGCCTCCAGGTCCCCGGCGGCGAAGGGCGCCGGCTGGCGCGCCGCCACCATCGCCCGCGCCTCCGCCAGGTTCTCCGCGGCGGTCTCGCGCATCAGCGCCAGGTGGCGGCGCGCGGTCGCGGGATCGGAGTCCAGCTCCGACTCCACCGCCTGGGTGAGGGCGACGATGCTGGTCAGCCCCTGCGCCAGGGTGTCGTGCATCTCGCGGGCGAGGCGTTCGCGCTCTGCCATGGCACCGGACTCCTCCGACAGCCTGACCGCCTCGGAGCGGCTCTCGCGGAGCTCGGCGATCAACTCGGACCGCTCGTAGCTCTGCTCCACGATCAGCTCGAACCACCGCCCGAACCACAGGGCGTATCCGACGATCGCGCCGTGGACCAGCGCGGTGACCAGGACCGTGTTCCACTCCTCCGTGCCGGCCAGCCCCCGTACCGGTCCCGGCAGCAGCAGGACGACCGCCACCGTGGGGACGGCCACCGCGGACCCGCACGTCATGAAGCAGAGCGGGGCGACGGCGATGAGCATGAAGGTCAGGTTCGGGTTGAGGAGCACCGCGGGCAGGATGCACAGGAGGAGGAGCGCGCTCAGCACCAGCGAGCGGGGCAGGTCCCAGTCGGAACCGTCCAGGAGGAGCAGCCTCCTGCCGTACGCGTAGTAGACGGCGATGACGCCCGCCGTCAGGGACGCGGGCAGCCAGCGCCCGTCCGGATCGCCGCTCACCAGGGCGAGCAGGACCATACCGAGCATCGTGCCGGTGAAGTACAGGTCCCACCAGCCGCCCAGGTCCCACGCGTGCCGCTCGCCGGCACCGGGGTCCTTCCCGACGGCGGGCCGCCCGTCGCCGTCCGCGCCCCGGTCCCGGTCGGCGACAGCCTCGGCCACGTCGCTCACCCGTCCCTTCGCGTCTTCCACCGGAACGTCACCAGTGTCAGGACCAAGCCCACCACACACCACGTGCCCAGGGCCAGGGCCACCTGGGGGAGGTCCCAGGAGCCGCCGGGCTCGAGGGCGGCCATCTCCTCGGGGAAGAACCCGGCCCGCATGCCCTGGGCCATCCACAGGAGGGGGAAGAGGCCCGCCGCGTCCACCACCCAGTCGGGCAGGGCCGCGACCGGCACGAAGACGCCCGACGTGAACTGCAGGACGAGGAAGGGCACGACCACCACGGCGGAGGCCGCCTGCGCGGACCGGGCCAGTGAGCTGACCGCGATCCCGAGGAGGGCGCACGAGACGGTGCCGAGGAGGAGGACCCACGCCAGGGTGGCCCACGACCCGGCGTCGGAGGGCAGCCGCGCGCCGAACCCCAGGACGGCGACGCCCAGCAGGAGGACCGTCTGGCCGAACGACAGGAAGGCCACCAGCACGGTCTTGCCGATGAAGTAGGCGCTCGGCGGCATCGGCGTGCCGCGCAGGCGGCGCAGCCCGCCGTTCTCGCGCTCACCGGCGATGCCGGTGCCCAGGAGCTGGAAGCTCACCGACATGAGGCCCATGGCGATCATGCCCGGCAGGTAGTGGTCGACGGCTGGCATGCCCATGTCGAACATGCCGTCGAAGACGGACGCGAACAGGACCAGGATCAGCGCGGGCAGGCTGAACGTGAAGACCAGGCTCTCCCACTCCCGGCTGAACGACCGGATCTCGACCCGTCCCCGGGACAGGCCGATCCGCAGGGCGCCGGGCAGCCGACGGGCGTGCCCCGGTCCGGAGGGGGCCGGCCCGGGGGCCGGCGCGGTGTCGGTGCTCATACGGTGCTCCTCCCGGCGGCCTCCGCGCCGCCGTCCTGTCCGATCAGTTCCAGGTAGGTCTCCTCCAGGGTGGGGCGGTGCACGCTCAGCCCCGGCACCTCGCCGCCGAAGCACGCGGACAGCTCGCCCACGAGCCGGGCCGGCTCGTCGGTGACGGTCTCGCGCCGACGCCCCTCGACGGTCCAGTGCACCGTGGCCCGGGCGGAGGCCCGTCCGCCCAGGGTGGCGGGATCGCCCAGGGCCCGGACCCTCCCGCGCGCGATCACGCACACGCGGTCGGCGAGTTCCTCCGCCTCCTCCAGGTAGTGGGTGGTCAGCACGATGCTGGTCCCCCCGTCGGCGAGCTCGCGGACGAGGGACCAGAAGTCCCTCCTGGCCTGCGGGTCGAACCCCGTGGTGGGCTCGTCCAGGAACAGGAGTTCGGGACGGCCCACGATGCCGAGGGCCACGTCCAGCCGGCGGCGCTGTCCGCCGGACAGGGAGGAGGGCAGCGCCTTGGCCTTCTCCGCCAGGCCGACCCGCTCGACCACCTCGTCGGGGTCGTGGCTCTCGGGGTAGTAGCCCGCGAAGTGGCGGACCAGGTCGCGTACCGGGAGCGCGGGGACCTGGGTCTCCTGCTGCCAGACGACGCCGATCCGCGACCGCCACACGCGCCCGGCCGTGCCCGGGTCCTCGCCGAGGACGCGGACGGCGCCCCCGTCCCTGCGCCGGAAGCCCTCCAGGATCTCGACGGTGGTGGACTTCCCCGCGCCGTTGGGGCCGAGGAACGAGAACACCTCGCCGCGGTGCACGGTCAGGTCGACGCCCGCCACGGCTGTGTCGTCCCCGTATCTCTTGGTGAGGCCGCGTACCTCGATCGCTTCTCCGCTCATGGGACCGACTCTTCCGGCACGGGGCCGCCGGGGGTATCGGCCGCCGGGCCGCCGGGGGTCCTCCGATCGGACGACAGCGGCGGGGCGGGCACGGCGGAGGCCCCCGGCGGGTGTCGCCGGGGGCCTCGGAGAGCCGGGTGGGGTCCGGCGCCGCGGGCGGCGGCCGGGAGGGGGTCAGAACAGGCGCAGGACGTCGGGCTCGATACCGCGCAGCGCGTCGTAGTCCAGCACCACGCAGGAGATGCCGCGGTCCTCGGCCAGGACGCGGGCCTGGGGTTTGATCTCCTGAGCCGCGAAGACGCCGCGCACGGGGGCGAGCTGCGGATCCCGGTTGAGCAGTTCCAGGTAGCGCGTGAGCTGCTCGACGCCGTCGATGTCGCCCCGGCGCTTCAGCTCGACGGCCACCGTGGCGTTGCCCGCGTCGCGGCACAGGATGTCGACCGGGCCGATCGCCGTCGGGAACTCGCGGCGGATGAGCGTGTAGCCCTCGCCCAGCGTGGTGATGTGCTCGGCGAGCAGTTCCTGGAGGTGGGCCTCGACGCCGTCCTTCTGGAGGCCGGGGTCCTTGCCGAGCTCGTGGGAGGTGTCGTGCATGACCTCCTCGACGGTCAGCACCAGCTTCTCGCCGGACTTGCCGTGGGTGACGGTCCACAGGTCCGGCCCGTCCTCGACGGTCTCCTCACGGAGCTTGCACGGCGGGTTCATCCAGTTCAGCGGTTTGAACGCCCGGTCGTCGGCGTGGATGGACACGCTCCCGTCGGCCTTGATGAGGATCAGCCGGGGAGCCATGGGCAGGTGTGCGGTGAGCCGGCCGACGTAGTCGACGCTGCACCGAGCGATGACGAGACGCACGAAACGCCACGTTACCGCCTCCGGCGGGCGGGCGGACCCGAACCGCCCTCCCGCCGGGAGCGGCCGCCCCGGACGGGTCCGGGGCCCTCCTCCCCGTGCCCGGGGCCGGACGCGGCCGGGGCGCGCCGGAGGCGGGGAGCGCCTCGGTGCCGGCGCTTCGGCGCCGCCCGCGGCACGCAGTGCCCGCCCGGGGCATCCCGTGCGCCGTCCACGGGGTCCCGCCCTTTAGTCTTGGGCGTATGGTGCAGGAATTTGACAAGGTCGGTGTCGTCGGACTCGGCGCGATGGGCGCGGGCATCGCAGAGGTGTTCGCCCGCGCGGGGTTCAACGTCATCGGGGTCGAGATCGACCAGGCCGCCGTCGACCGCGGCCGCAGCCACATGGACAAGTCCCTCTCGCGCGCGGTCAGCAAGGGCAAACTCACCGAGGAGGAACGCTCCGGGATCGACGCCCGCCTGACGTTCACCACCTCGCGGGAGGATCTCGCCGACGCGGACTTCGTCGTCGAGGCCGTCCCCGAGCGGATGGACGTCAAGAAGGACGTCTTCGCGGACCTGGACAGGATCTGTCCGCCCGGGACGATCCTGGCCACCAACACGTCGTCCCTGTCGGTCACCGAGATCGCGGCGCTCACCGGACGGCCCGAGAAGGTCGTCGGTCTGCACTTCTTCAACCCGGCGCCGGTCATGAAGCTGGTCGAGGTGATCACCACGGTGTCCACCGGCGAAGAGACCGTCGACGTGGTCACCGAGGTCGCCAAGCGCATCGGCAAGACGCCCGTGGCGGTCGGGGACCGTGCCGGGTTCGTCGCCAACGCACTGCTCGTGCCCTACATCAACGACGCCGTCCGCCTGTACGAGCGGGGGATCGCCACCCGCGCGGAGATCGACGCCGCCGCCCAGAAGGCCGCGGACCTGCCCATGGGGCCGCTCGCCCTCGCCGACCTGGTCGGCCTGGACGTGTGCCTCGCCGTCATGGACGTCCTGTGGGAGGAGAACCGCGACCCGCGCTTCACCGCCTCGCCGCTGCTGCGCCGCATGGTCGCCGCGGGACAGCTGGGCCGCAAGACCGGCCTGGGCTTCCACGAGGGCCGCTCCGAGGAGCCGGAGCCCCGGGCCGAGAGCCGCTACGCCGAGATGATCCGGGACGAGGAGACCCTCGACCTCGGGGAGATCCTCATCGCCCCGCAGATCGACGACGCCCTGCGCATGATCGGCGACGGTTACGCCTCGGCCAAGGACGTCGACACCGCGATGCGGTTCGGCTGCGGTTACCCCAAGGGTCCGACCGAGCTCCTGGCGGACCGCGGCGCGGAGTCCGTGGTCACCACCCTGATGGCGATGGGCGAGTACAGCCTGACCACGATCGCGGTGCCCGCACCGCTCCTGATGGACCAGCTGCCCGACGCCGAGGAGGGGCAGGGCCACGGCGGCGGCTGCGCCTGCCACGGCTGATCCGCTCCGGGCCCGCTCACGCAGTGGCCGCCGTCGCCGGTGTGACGGCGGCCACTGCTGTTTCTCTCCTACCCTTGACGGTGTGAGCCCGCGACGAAACTCCCCCCGCCGCAAACCCACCCGGGGCCGTGACTCCTCCGGTGGGGTCCCCGACGAGGACGCACTCATGCTGCGCGTCACCGGCGGGCAGCGCCGCGAGGCCGGCCCGGACGGGGAGTGGGTCACACGTCGTATCCCCGGGGCGTCCGCCGTCAAGGCCTACCGGTGCCCCGGCTGCGCGCAGGAGATCCCGTCCGGCATGCCCCACGTGGTGGCCTGGCGCCCCTACGGCGACGGCGGGGACCGGCGTCACTGGCACTCCTCCTGCTGGGACCGGCGTTCGCACCGCTCCCCCCGGGCCCCGCGCCGCTGAGCCCGGCCGCCCGGAGGACCCGCCCCCGGTCCGCCCCGCCCCGGCGCACACCCCGCCCCGGTCCGCCTCCCGCGGGCCCGCGTCGGCAGGCCCGCCGCGCGGGGCGCCCACCCACCCAGGAGACGAGGAGCCATGGAGATTCGAGCCACCACGGTGCTGCCCGCCGTGAGACGACCCATCACCCTGCACACCGCCGACGGCCTGGAGCTGGTCGGTGAGCTGGCCCTGCCCGAGGACCGGGCCCCGGTGGCCACGCTGGTGTGCCTGCACCCGCTGCCCACCGCCGAGGGCATGATGGACAGCCATGTCCTGCGCAAGGCGTCGTTCCGGCTCCCCGCACTGGCCGGCGTCGCGGTGCTCCGGTTCAACACGCGCGGCACAACGTCGCGCCACGGCACCAGCCAGGGCGAGTTCGGCGAGGGCGAGACCGAGCGCCACGACGTGGTCGCGGCCATCGAGTTCACGGAGTTCGAGGGCCTGCCCGAGCCCTGGCTGCTCGGCTGGTCCTTCGGCACCGAGCTGGCCCTCAAGTGGGGCGCAGACCCGCAGGTGCGGGGCGCCCTCCTGCTGTCCCCGCCGCTGCACCGCGCCGACGAGTCCGACATGGCGGCGTGGGCCGAGACCGGCAAGCCGGTGGTGGCCCTGGTCCCCGAGCACGACGACTACCTGCGCCCGGCCGAGGCCAGGGAGCGGTTCAAGCCGCTCACGCAGGCCGAGGTGATCGGTGTGGACGGGGCCAAGCACCTGTGGGTGGGCGAGCCGTACGTGCGCCGGGTGCTCGACGAGATCGTCAGAAGGGTCAGCCCGGAGGCGTACCCGCTGCCGACCGAGTGGGACGGCCCCTACGAGAAGGACGTCCGCACCCTCGCGTAGGAGCGGACCCCCGCGGGGGAGATGAGTCGTACGTCTCCCCGTGGAGGCGTTCTCGATCCCGGGGGCCTCTTGAGCCACATCGACCCCTGCGGCTGCTCCGGCCCCGGTGGTCACGTCGGCCTCGGCCCGCGCGGGCCCGGACGGACGGGCGGAACGTGCCGTCACCGTCGGCCGCGTGGCAGGTCACGGGCCTTCGACGGCGAAGGGCCCGCCTCCCCGGGGGGAGGCGGGCCCTTCCGTGCGCTCACCGGCTCCGCCCGGGGCGGGGACGCGGCGGCCGCGGTGCGGCCTGGGCGCTACTCCTGCCACCAGTCCTCGTCGTCGGCGCCCTTGCCGGAGTGCGCCGGCTGCTTGGTCTCCTCGGCCGCGGCGGGCTCCTGGTGGGCGATCGCGGCGGGGGCCGGGGCGGCGGGGGCGACCGGGGCCGGAGCCGGGGCGGCGCCGCCACCGAGCAGCTGGCGCAGCTGCTGGAGGTGCGACTGGATGCTGTCGCGCTGGCGGTTGAGCTCGTCGACCTCCTTGCGGGCGGCCGTCATGATCCGGTTGGCCTCGGCCTTGGCGTCGCTGAGCTGGTGCTCCGACTTCGACTTGGCCTCGGCCTCGATCTGCGAGGCGTTCTTCTTGGCGTTGCCGACCAGCTGCTTGGCGTGGTTCTCGGCGTCGCGGCGGGTCTGCTCCGCCTGCTGGCTCGCCTTGGTGGCGCGCTGCTCGGCGCTGGAGGCCCGCTCCTCCGCCTCGTTGACCATCTTCTGGGTGGCGGCCTGGGCGGCCGCCAGGCGCTCGGCGTCCTGGCGCTCGGCCTCGGCGCGGCGGTCGGCCAGCTGGAGCTCGAACTGGTCCTCGGTCTCGGTGCGGCGGGCCTCGGACTCGGCGAACGCGCGCTCGGCGTTCTTGCGCAGCTCCTCGGCCTGGCTCTTGGCCGACTGGATGGTCTCGTCGCGCTCGCGCTTGGCGGCGGCACGGGCCTGGGCGCACTCGCGCTCGGTGGTCGTGCGCAGCTTGGCGATCTCGCCCTCGAAGGTGGCGCGCTTCTCGGCGATCTCGTGGTCGACCGCGGAGCGCTTCTTCTGGACCTCGCGCTCGGTGGTGGAGGCCAGCTCGTCGGCCTCGCGGCGGGCCGTGGTGCTGATCTCCTCGGCCTCGGCCTCGGCGGTCTGCCGCAGCTCGTCGGCCTCGCGCTGGGCGAGGGTCCGGACCTCGGTGGCCTCGGACTCGGCGGCCGCGCGCATCTCGGCGGCCTCGATCTTGGCGGCCGAGCGGATGTCGTTGGCGTCGATCTGCGCGCTCTGGACCAGCTCGTTGGCCTGCTCCTCCGCGAGGCGCAGCAGCTCCTCGATCCGCGAGCCCAGGCCGGAGTAGGAGGGGCGCTCCCGCTCCTGGAGCTGACGGTTCTTGGAGGTGAGCTCGGCCTTGAACTTCTCGATCTGCTTGCTGTTCTGCTTGACCTCGTTGCGCAGGCCGTCCAGGTAGTCCGTCACCTGGGTGCGGTCATAGCCACGCAGCACCACGTCGAATTCGGGCGGGGTGTTGTCTTCGTCGAAGATGTTGTTGAGCTGGGTGTCAATGTTGTTTGACGGCATGTGGCGGAATCCTGAACGGGTGCGAGACGGCTAACTTGCAAACGGACCGGGGACGACATGGGGGCGGTGGCGCCGTCCCCGGTGGACGGGCGTGTCCGGAGGGGGTGTGCGAACCGGGGGGCGGTGGACCGGTGCGGCGGGCCCGGCAGCCCCTGACCGCCTCCGATGTCGTCCGCGTACGCCATGCCATCACGACACGGCGGCACGGTGTGACGGCCCACCCGGCTCGACCACCGGACTGCAAGACATGGACCAGCTCCGGAAAACACATCCGGCAGCTAGCCGACTTTATCAAGCGTGGAACCCCTGGGAAGAGGGTTTCGTGTAACTTCCGCCGGGGTCTGAGGTCAGCCGTGCGGCTGGAACTCAAGATGTGATGTGTCCGGAACGCCCTTGTGACGTCGTTTCGGAATCGCGTCCGCGTCAGTGCGCGGTTTGCACCAACTCCGTGAGCACGCCCCCGTTGTCCTTCGGATGGAGGAAGACGATCCTGGACCCGGCCGTCCCGGTGCGGGGCTCGGGGTTCAGCACACGCACCCCGCGTGCGCCGATCCCCTCGGCGCTCCGCGCGACGTCGGACGTGCCGAAGGCGATGTGGTGCACCCCCTCGCCGTTGCGTTCCAGGAACTTCGCGACCGGGGAGTCGTCGCGGGTGGGTTCGAGCAGTTGCAGATACGTGGCGCCCCCGTCGTCCGTGCCGTTGATCCGGAGCATCGCCTCGCGGACGCCCTGTTCCTCGTTCACCTCCTCGTGCTCCACCTCGAAGCCGTAGGTCCTCCTGTAGAACGCGATGGACGCGTCGAGGTCGCGGCACGCGATCCCCACGTGGTCGAGGCGGGTGAGGCCGGGGAACGCGCTGGCCGGGCCGGGTGCTTCGCCCATGTCGTGAACCTCCCGAGGGTCGAGGACGGCGGTGTGGGTATCGTTGCAGACCAGGTGCGTCACCCATCACTTGGAGGCCAGTTACGATGCCCGGTTCCGTCATCGTCGGTGGGGCGCGTACCCCCACCGGCAGACTCCTCGGCTCCCTCGCCGGGTTCTCCGCCGCCGATCTCGGCGGCTTCGCCGTCAAGGCCGCCCTGGAACGCGCGGGCATCAGCGGCGAACAGGTCGGATACGTGGTCATGGGACAGGTGCTCCAGGCCGGCGCCGGGCAGATCCCGTCGCGCCAGGCCGCCGTCAAGGCGGGCATCCCCATGAGCGTGCCGTCGGTGACGATCAACAAGGTCTGCCTGTCGGGCCTCGACGCGATCGCCCTCGCGGACCAGCTCATCTCCGCGGGCGAGTTCGACGTGGTGGTGGCCGGGGGCATGGAGTCCATGACCAACGCCCCGCACCTGCTCCCCAAGTCCCGCAAGGGCTACAAGTACGGGTCGATCGAGGTCCTGGACGCGACCGCGCACGACGGTCTGACCGACGCCTTCGAGGGCGACTCCATGGGCGCCTCCACGGAGCGGCACAACGCCAAGCTCGGCATCGGCCGCCGCGAGCAGGACGAGTTCTCGGCCCGCTCGCACCAGCGGGCCGCCGCAGCGGCGGAGGCGGGGTACTTCGACGCGGAGATCGTCCCCGTGGAGATCCCCCAGCGCAAGGGCGACCCGGTCGTGTTCGCCGCCGACGAGGGCGTGCGGCCCGGCACCACGGCGGAGGGGCTGGGCAAGCTGCGCCCGGCCTTCGACAGCGAGGGCACCATCACGGCGGGCTCGTCGTCCCAGATCTCCGACGGCGCCGCCGCGGTGGTCGTGATGAGCCGGGCCAGGGCGGAGGAGCTGGGCGTCCCGGTCCTCGCCGAGATCGGCGCCCACGGGAACGTCGCGGGCCCGGACAACTCGCTGCACTCCCAGCCGTCCAACGCGATCCGGCACGCGCTGGCCAAGGCCGGGAGGTCCGTGGAGGAGCTGGACCTGATCGAGATCAACGAGGCGTTCGCCGCGGTGGGCCTGCAGTCCATCAGGGACCTGGGCGTCTCCGAGGACATCGTCAACGTGAACGGCGGCGCGATCGCGATCGGCCACCCGATCGGCGCCTCCGGGGCCCGCATCGCGCTGCACCTGGTCAACGAGCTGCGCCGCCGCGGAGGCGGTTTCGGCGCCGCGGCCCTGTGCGGGGGCGGCGGCCAGGGCGACGCCCTGCTGTTCACGGTTCCCGCCGAGTAGCGCGCCCGGCCCCGGGCGCCCCGTGCGCCACAGGGGCCGGACGCCCGTCCCCCCGGCCCGCGCGCGGTCCCGGGCGACCCCCGGCCGCCCGCGTGGCGGATCCCGGCGGGGGCGGCGCGTCCGAAGACACTGTTCCGAAGACACACCGCGCCCGGGGGAGCCCCGGAGCGCGCGACGCACCCGACAGCGGCGGGGCGGGGGCCACGAGCCCTCGCCCCGTCCTGCTCCTGCCGACACCTAGGAGTCCCATGCACGCCCCCCAGCTGGTCGAACGGGTTCGGAAGGGTGACCGCCGGGCCCTGGCCCGCGCGATCACCCTCGTCGAGAACGGGGCCGAGGAACTGAGCGCGATCATGGCGGGCCTGGCCCCCGGCACCGGGCGCGCGAGGGTGGTCGGGTTCACCGGCTCGCCGGGCGTGGGCAAGTCCACGACCACGAACGCCGTCGTGCGCGCCGTGCGGGCCAAGGGCCTGACCGTGGCCGTCCTGGCGGTGGACCCCTCGTCCCCGTTCACGGGGGGCGCACTGCTCGGCGACCGCGTGCGGATGCAGGAGCACGCCACCGACCCGGGCGTCTACATCCGCTCCATGGCCAACAGGGGACACCTGGGCGGGCTGTCCTGGGCCACCCCCCACGCGCTGCGGGTGCTGGACGCCGCCGGGTTCGACGTGATCCTGGTCGAGACGGTGGGCGTGGGCCAGGCCGAGGTGGAGATCGCGGGCCGGGCCGACACGACCGTGGTGCTGTCCGCGCCCGGCATGGGGGACGCGGTGCAGGCGGCGAAGGCCGGTGTGCTGGAGGTGGCCGACGTGTTCGCCGTGAACAAGGCGGACCGGGACGGGGCGAGGGTGACCCTGCGCGAGCTGCGCCAGATGGTCGCGATGAAGGACCGCGCCGACGACGAGTGGAAGCCGCCGATCGTCATGACCGTCGCGGCGGAGGACGAGGGCGTCGCCGAGCTGTGGGAGCGGGTGGAGGAGCACTTCGCCCACCTGGAGGCGACCGGCGGGCTGGCCGTGCGCCGCCGGGCCCGGGCGAGGGCCGAGGTCCAGGCGATCGTGCTGGAGCGCCTGCGCTCCCGTCTGGGCGGCCTCGGGGAGGAGACCGGCCTGGACGCGCTCGCCCGGGAGGTGGCCGAGGGGCGGAGCGACCCGTACGCCGCTGCCGAGGTGCTGTTGGAGGAGCTCGGGGCGTAGGGCGTGCGGGGGTGCCCGCCCCGCCGTGCGGCGGTCGGGGCCGTCCGACACGGCCGGGCGCGGCCTCCGCGGCCGGGCGGCGTCGGTGGGGCGCCGCCCCGGGGGCGGCGACGGGGCCGCCGCGGACGGCTGTCCGCGACGGCCCCGCCCGGCCCCGGCCGGGGGGCGGGCCCTGTCGGGTCCGGTGCCGGCCGGGGTCAGTCGGCCAGCGCCGTGTCGATGGCGTTCATGAGGCTGCCGTTCGCGTCGTCGCCGTCGACGGACCAGATCATCACTCCGCCGAGGCCGTTGGCCTGGGCCCAGTCGGTCTTCTGGGCCATGGAGATCTCGTCGTCGTAGTTCCAGAAGGTGGAGCCGTTGTAGAGCCAGGCCGTCCCGGACGCGTCGTCACGGTGCAGCTGGTAGCCGGTCAGGTCCTTGAGCAGCTTCCAGTCCTGGATCCCCGCCTCGTAGCGGCCGGGGGCCGCTCCGGTGGCGGGCTGGAAGAGCCCGTCGCCGTTCGGCCCGGGGGAGACCCCGGTCCATCCGCGGCCGTAGAAGGGGACGCCGAGGACCATGTCGGCCGGGTCGACGCCGCGGTCGAGGTACGCCTGGACCGTGGTCTGCGTGGAGTAGACGTCGGGGCCGGGGTCGGCGGCGTCGGTCACGAGGTTCGACTGGTGGTTGGCGGTGTTCTCCCAGGCGCCGTGGTAGTCGTACCCCTGGACGGTGATGAAGTCGAAGTCGGCCATGAGCGGCTGCATCTCGAAGCCGAGGTCGATCTTCCTGGGGTCGGCCGGCATGAAGGAGGTCAGCTCGTAGGGACGGCCGGTCTCGGCGGTGAGGGCGTCCAGCTGGGTGCGGAACTCCGAGACGAGGGCGGTGAAGTTCTCCTTGTCCTCCGGGCGGATGGTGTTGTGCTCGTGCCCGGCCGAGCCGGGCCACTCCCAGTCGAGGTCGATGCCGTCGAAGACGCCCTCGGCGGAGCCGGGGCCGCCCGCGCCGTCGAAGAGCGGCAGGTTGCCGCGCAGGAACTGGTCGATGCAGGACGAGACCATGCGCTCCCGGGAGGCGGGGGTCAGGGCGGCGTCGGAGAAGTGCTCGGACCAGGTCCAGCCGCCGAGGGAGATGTTGACCTTCAGGTCGGGGTACATCTCCTTGAGCTTGAGGATCTGGTTGAAGTTGCCGCGCAGGGACTGGTTCCAGGTGTCGGCCGCGCCGTCGACGCTCTGGTCGGCGGTGAAGGAGCGCCCGTAGTCGGCCCAGGCGTCGCCCTGGCCGAGCTGGTTGGCCATGAAGCACTCGCCGTTGGCGTTGATGTTGCCGAACGCGTAGTTGATGTGGGTCAGCTTCTCGGCGGTGCCGGAGGTCTCCAGGTTCCGGACGAGGTAGCCCCGGTCGTAGATGCCCCACTGGGTGAAGTAGGCGACGCGGCGCTCCTGGGGAGGATCGGTGGGACCGCCCCCGGCGTCGGTGGTGGCCGTCACGGCCGCGGTCTCCGGCCCCCGGTTGTTGGAGCTGTCGTAGGCGCGCACCGTGAACGAGTGCTGTGTCGCGGGCGCCAGCCCGGTGACGGTCGCGGATTCGGTCGTGACGGCGCGGACGACCTGTCCGCCGGAGAGGACCTCGTAGCCCGTGACGGCGACGTCGTCCGTCGCCGCCTGCCATCCCAGGGTCACGGTGGTGGAGGTGGTGCCGGTGACGGTCAGCCCCGCCGGGGCGGTGGGCGGCTCGGTGTCGGGCGCGCCGGGCTCGCCGGAGCAGCTGTTGCCGTTGATCAGGCAGTTCACGGGGGCGGTGTCGCCGCCGCTGTGGGTGCCGTTGAACCCGATGGAGTAGCTGCCGCCGGCCGGGACGTCGGCGCCCCAGGAGGGCGGGGTGAGGGTGTGGGTCCCGCCGGACCGGGCCAGGGTGGCGTTCCACAGGGACGTGATGGCGGTGCCGGAGGGGAGCCCGAACTCGACGGACCAGTCGGTCAGGCGGGTGTCGGACGTGTTGGAGATGGTGATCTGTCCGCCGTAGCCGGTCTCCCAGCGGCTGGTCTCCACGTAGGTGACCGTGACGCCGGCGGTGTCCGCGGCGGCGGGGGTGGCGGACAGGGCGAGGGGGACGGCGATGACGGCGGCCACGAGTGCCGCGAGGCGGTTCCTGAGTCGTCGTGCTCTCACTGGTTGCTCCTGGAGCGTGAGCGGTGTGGGGGGTGCCGTTCGCCGTGGGAGTGTCTCGGGCGGCGCTCGGCCGGGGGTGTGCGCCCAGGGAGTGCGGTGATCGGAGCTGACAGGGACCGGGGCGGGGGTGCGCGTGAGCGGTGGCGTGTGCGTGGCAGGGGCATGGCGGGTCCTCCCGTGGGGTGGAGGAGGGGTGGGGGAGGGGCCGGCGCGGACCGTCGCACATCGGTCCGCGCCGGCCGTGGCGGCGGTGCTCCCCGGATCAGAGCACCGACGCCGCCCGGTCCCGGTCCGGGGACGCCGGACCGGGGGTTCGAGGGGTCAGTCGGCCAGCGCCGCGTCGATGGCCGCCATGAGGCTGCCCTCGGCGTCGTCGCCGTCGATGGACCAGATCATCACGCCGCCCATGCCCTGGGCCTGGGCCCAGTCGGTCTTCTGGGCGACCGCGGTCTCGTCGTCGTAGGTCCAGAGGGTCCGGCCGTCGTAGAGCCAGGCCGTCCCGGCCTCGTCGTTGCGGTACAGCTCGTAGCCCTCGTCGGTGAGTCCGCGGAGGACCTTCCAGTCCTCGGTGCCCGTGCCGTGGGTGCCCTGCGCGGGGCCGGTCGCGGGCTGGAAGAGGCCGTCGCCGTCGGGGCCGGGCTCCACGCCGGTCCAACCCTGCCCGTAGAAGGGGATGCCCAGGACCAGCTTGGCCGGGTCGACCCCGCGGTCGATGTAGGCCTGGTGGATGAGCTCGGCGGAGATGACCGGCTCGGGGTCGCGGGCGTCGGTGACGAGGTTGGACTGGTGGTTGGTGACCGACTCCCAGGTGCCGTGGTAGTCGTAGCCCTGGACGGTGACGAAGTCGAAGTTCGGCATCAGCTCGTCCAGCTCGAAGCCGGCGTCCAGGCGCCAGCCGCCGGCGGGCAGGAAGGCGGTCAGCTCGTAGTGGCGGTCGTCCTCGGCGCCGAGCTCGTCCATCTGGTCGCGGAACTCCTGCACGAGGGCGGTGAAGTTCTCCTTGTCCTCGGGGCGGACGACGTTGTGCGGGTTGCCGTCGGAGCCGGGCCACTCCCAGTCGAGGTCGATGCCGTCGAAGACGCCCGCGGCGGCGCCCTCGCCGCCCGCGCCGTTGAGCTCGGGGAGGTCGCCCCGGAGGTAGAGGTCGATGCAGGAGCTGACGAGCTTCTCGCGGGACTCCGCGGTCAGCGCGGCGTCGGAGAAGTGGCGCGACCACTCCCAGCCGCCGAGGGAGATGCTGACGGCCAGCTCGGGGTACTGCTCCTTGAGCTCGAGGATCTGGTTGAAGTTGCCGCGCAGCGGCTGGGCGGGGTCGTCGGCGACGCCGTCGACGCTCTGGTCGGCGGGGACGGGGTGGCCGTAGTCGGCGAGGGCGTCGCCCTGGCCCTCCTCGTCGGTCATGACGCACTCGCCCTCGGCACTGACGTTGCCGAAGGCGTACTGGACGTGCGTGAGCTTCTCGGCACTGCCGCTGTCGACGAGGTCGCGGACGTGGTAGTCGCGTTCCCTCGGTCCCCACTGGGTGAAGTAGGCGACGGAGTAGCTGTCGTGGGAGGGGCCTTCGCCGCCGGAGCAGGGTGAGCCGTTGACGAGGCAGCCGACGGGGTCGGTGCCTCCGTCGGCGTGCAGGCCGTTGAAGCCGAAGGAGTACTCGCCGCCGGCGGGGACGGTGGCGCCCCAGCGCGGCGGGGTGATCGTGTAGCCCTCGGCCGTGCCCGCCAGGCTCGCGTTCCACAGTTCGTGGATGCGGCTGCCGTCGGGCAGCGCGAACTCGACGGTCCAGTCGCTCACGGGGGTGTCCGAGGCGTTGTGGACGGTGATCTCACCGGTGTAGCCGGTGTTCCAGCGGGCGGACTCGACGTAGGTGACCGTGAGGTCGGAGGCGTCGGCCTCCTCTGCGGCGGCGGTGGAAGGTGCCGCCGCCAGTGGGGCGGCCAGCACTGCTGCGGCGAGGGCCGCGAGCAGGGTGCCGGAACGTCGTGCTCTCACGTCGGGAGATCTCCTGGTCATGAGCGGGGGGGCGGGGGGATGACCGTCGCACCGCGGAGCGGGTGGGATGGGCTGCGGCCGGTCGGTCGGAGGGCGCCTGCGCGGTCTTCCGGCAGGGGTGGTCCACGAGTGAAGTGAGGTCCTGGAAAACGTTCCGGTGCCTCTGACGTGGGGGGATAAATTTTTAGGAAACTTAACTAATAATTACGGGTGGCGTCAACGGCCTCCCGTGAACTTTCTGGAGACCATCCGCCGTGGTTTCGGGTTTTCCGAGTTGGAGGGGTGGACCGGCCTCCTGGGGTGCCCGTGTCCCCTTGTGGCCACCGGAAGCCATTGACTCCGCGTCGTGCGAATGCTACGGCGGGT
Source organism: Nocardiopsis sp. NPDC006198 (assembly GCF_040613895.1). Lineage (NCBI taxonomy): Bacteria > Bacillati > Actinomycetota > Actinomycetes > Streptosporangiales > Nocardiopsidaceae > Nocardiopsis > Nocardiopsis sp. NPDC006198. The sequence goes on from NZ_JBEXSY010000004.1 coordinate 200,421, forward strand.
GGTCGTCCCTCGTGGCGGACGGCGCCCTCCGGGTACGCCCTAGAGTGACGGCGTGGGAAACCCGTTGAATCTTCCGTTCGACCCGATCGAGCGCGCACACGACAACTGGACGCGCAGATGGGGTGCCTCGCCCGCGATGGCGGCGGTCACCTCGGTCATGCGCGCGCAGCAGATCCTGATCGGCGAGCTGGACGGTGCACTCAAGCCGTTCGGTCTGACCTTCGCCCGCTACGAGGCCCTCGTCCTGCTCACGTTCAGCGCCTCCGGTTCCCTGCCCCTGGGCAAGATCGGTGAGCGCCTGATGGTGCACCCGACCAGCGTCACCAACACCATCGACCGGTTGGAGGGGCAGGGCTTCGTGCGCCGCCGCCCCAACCCGAGCGACGGCCGCGGCGTGCTGGCCGACATCACCGACACCGGGCGCGCCGTCACCGAGGAGGCGACCCGGGCGCTGCTGGGCATGGACTTCGGGCTGGGCTGCTACTCCGACGAGGAGCTGTGGCGCATGCACGAGACGTTCACCAAGCTCAGGGTGGACTTCGGCGACTTCCCCGAACCCGTGTCCGGGGCCGCCGAGGGTCGCTGAACCGCACGCTCCGGGCGGGGCGCCGCAGGTGTCGTCCCTGTACATATTTAGTTGGACGTCCTACTATTTCGTCATGGCGAACACCACGAGCGACCCCACCGACGGCGGCGGGGCCGAGGAGATCGAGGCCGGGCGCGAGCGCTGGCAGCGCCGCTACGACTCCGCGCGCACACGCGACGCCGACTTCACGTCCCTGTCCGGGCGCCCCCTGCAGCCGGTCTACGGGCCCGCGCCCGGGGCCGAGGTGCCCGGCTTCGAGCGCGTCGGCTGGCCCGGCGAGTTCCCCTTCACGCGCGGACTCCACTCCACGGGCTACCGGGGGCGGGCGTGGACCATCCGCCAGTTCGCCGGCTTCGGCAACGCCCGCCAGACCAACGAGCGCTACAAGATGATCCTGGCCTCCGGCGGCGGCGGGCTCTCGGTCGCGTTCGACATGCCCACCCTCATGGGCCACGACTCGGACTCCCCCCACGCCCTGGGAGAGGTCGGCCACTGCGGGGTGGCGATCGACTCCGTGGCCGACATGGACCTGCTCTTCGACGGCATCCCCCTCGGCGCCACCACGACCTCGATGACCATCAGCGGCCCCGCCGTCCCGGCGTTCTGCATGTACCTGGTCGCCGCCGAGCGCCAGGGCGTCGACACCCGCACCCTGAACGGCACGCTCCAGACCGACATCTTCAAGGAGTACATCGCCCAGAAGGAGTGGCTGTACCCGCCGGAGCCCCAGCTGCGGCTCATCGGCGACCTCATGGAGTACTGCGCGGAGCACATCCCCGCGTACAAACCGCTGTCGGTGTCGGGCTACCACATCCGCGAGGCCGGGGCCACGGCCGGGCAGGAGCTCGCCTACACGCTCGCCGACGGCTTCGGCTACGTCGAGCTCGGCCTCTCGCGGGGGCTGGACGTGGACGCGTTCGCGCCCGGGCTGTCGTTCTTCTTCGACGCGCACATCGACTTCTTCGAGGAGATCGCCAAGTTCCGGGCCGCCCGGCGCATCTGGGCGCGCCGCCTCAGGGACGTCTACGGCGCCCGCACGGAGAAGGCCCAGTGGCTGCGGTTCCACACCCAGACGGCCGGCGTCTCCCTCACGGCCCAGCAGCCCTACAACAACGTGGTCCGGACCGCGGTCGAGGCCCTCGCCGCGGTGCTCGGCGGCACGAACTCCCTGCACACCAACGCCCTGGACGAGACCCTGGCGCTGCCGACCGAGCAGTCCGCCGAGATCGCCCTCCGCACCCAGCAGGTGCTCATGGAGGAGACGGGAGTCGTCAACGTGGCCGACCCGCTCGGCGGCTCCTGGTACCTGGAGGCGCTCACCGACGAGCTGGAGGCCGAGGCGGAGCGGATCTTCGCGGAGATCCTGCGGATGGGCGGCGGGGAGGGGGCCGAGCACGCGATCGGCCCGATGACCTCGGGCATCCTCGCCGGGATCGAGAACGGCTACTTCAGCTCGGAGATCGCCGAGTCGGCCTTCCAGTACCAGCAGGCCCTGGAGAAGGGCGACAAGCGGATCGTGGGGGTCAACTGCCACACCGGCACCGTCTCCGGCGAACTGGACATCCTCCGGATCAGCCACGAGGTGGAGCACGAGCAGAAGCGCGAGCTGGCCGAGCGCCGGTCGCGCCGCGACGGCGCCGCCGTGGACGCGGCGCTGGCGGCCCTCCTGGAGGGGGTCCGCGCGGACGACCGCAACCTGATCCCCCTCATCATGGACGCCGCCCGGGCCGAGGCCACGATGGGCGAGATCTGCGCGACGATGGGGGAGGAGTTCGGGACCTACACCGAGGACCCGCGCTTCTGAGACCGGGCTCCCACGATCCGCACGGGCCCCGCCGGAACCCTCCGGCGGGGCCCGTCGTTCGTCACGCGGGGGCAGGAGGGGAGGCCCGCCCCCGGGCCGTGTTCGGCCGAACACGGCCCGGCCCCTTCGCGGGCGGTCCACGCCCTCCCCGCGGATACGGCAGGATGGAAGCATGCAGCCTTCGGACTTTTCACCGAACAGTGCCGTTGACCTCGGCGCGCGCAAGGCGGCCATGGAACGCGAGGCCAAACAGCGTGCGGCGGAGTCGGCGGGTCGATCCAACCCCTACGCCTTCGACGTCGACGAGTCCTCCTTCCAGGCCCAGGTCCTCGAGCGGTCCATGACCGCTCCCGTCGTGCTGGCCGTCCTCGCCGGCTGGTCCGACCAGTCCAAGCAGTTCGAGGACGTCCTGGACAAGCTCTCGGCGGCCTCCGGCGGGAACTGGTTCCTCGCCAAGGTCGACAGCGACGCGAGCCCTCAGCTGGTCCAGGCCCTCCGGGTGCCCACGGCCCCGATGATCATCGTGGCCGTCCAGGGGCAGCTCCTGCCCGGCCCGGCGGGCCCGGCGACCGAGGAGCAGCTCACCGGCTGGCTCACCGAGGCGTTCGCCGCCCTCCAGGAGCAGGGCGCGCTGCCCCCGGGCCACCCCGGAACCCTCGCGGGGGAGCCGGGGCCCGAGGACGCCGCCGGCGCGCAGCCGGAGGCGCCCCAGGGCCGCCCGGTGGACGCCGAGGCCCAGGAGGCCCTGGACCGGGGCGACTTCGACGCCGCCGCGGCCGTCTACGCCAAGGCCGTCGAGGCCGACCCGGGCGACACCGAGTCCAGGAGCAAGCTCGCCCAGGTGCGCCTGGTGGGGCGCCTCCAGGACGTCGACCCGGACGCCGCCCGTGCGGCCGCCGACGCCGACCCGGCGGACGTGGACGCGCAGACCACCGCGGCCGACATCGACATGTACGGAGGCAAGTTCGAGGACGCCTTCGACCGCCTCGTCGCCACGGTCAGGGCGACGCGCGACAAGGACCGCGACCGGGCGCGCCAGCACCTGCTGGGGCTGTTCGACCTGCTGCCCCCGGGCGACCCGCGTGTGGGCGCGGCCCGGCGCAAGCTCACCTCCGCGCTGTTCTGAGGACGGAGCGGGGGAGCGGTCCGCCCGTGCCGGCCCCGGTCGCTCCGACCGGGACCGGCACGGGCGGACCCCGGCGGGTTCCGTCCGGAACCGGCCACGGAGGTCCGCCGACCGGTCCGGGGGCCGCGGAAAACCGGCGCTTTCTTGCGCGGGCGATCACGGGTGGTCCGCCGCCGCCTGGGTAAAGAGTCCGCAAGAGGCGGGCCGGCACGGCCCGCAGGTCGACCCGGCAGGTGTCCCATGGCGAGCGACGACGACCCCCGCAGGACCGGCGAGCCCGTGGTCACGATCTCGGCCACCTACGGCGCGGGAGGCAGCGCGGTGGGGCCGGCCGTCGCCGCACGGCTGGGCGTGGCCTTCCTCGACCGCGCGATCCCCAGCGCCGTGGCGGCCCAGATCGGCTGCTCCCTGGACGAGGTCCTCCAGCGCGACGACCGCGCCCCCGGAGGGCTCGAACGCCTCCTCGCCAGTGCCGCACGCCTTCCCACCGTCACGCTGGGAAGCGTCGACACCGCCTTCATCGGCACCACCGACGAGGAGGGGCGACTCCTCTACGACCACGAGTTCGTGGAGCAGACCGAACTCGTCATCGGCGAGGTCGCCCACAGCGGCGGCGTCGTCCTCGGGCGCGCCGGGGCCGTCGTCCTCGCCGACCACCCCGCCGCCCTGCACGTGCGCCTGGACGGCGACCGCGACGCGCGCCTGCGCAGGGCCCGCGCCCTGTGGGAGGCGGGCGCCCGGGAGGAGTGCTCCGGGCACGGCTGGGGGGAGGGCGTGCCCACGCTGCGGCTGCTGGACGACAACGACCGCGCCCGGGCCTCGTACGTGCGCCGCTTCTACCGCGCCGACCCCGCCGACCCGCGCCACTACCACCTGGTCCTGGACACCTCGGCGCTGTCCCTGGAAGCCTGTACCGACCTTGTCGTGAGGGCCGCCGGGGACCGGGCGGCCCCCGCCGGGGACCTCCCGCCCCAGGCCGGCCGACGCCCCGACGACACTTCTGATTCGTCGTAATTTGTGCGATTTTTTACCATCGCGGTAATTGTCACCTTGTGCTGACGGTGGGCGCTTGACTCGGGTAAGGTAAGGCGACTTGGTTCCGGGTCCCGACCAGCCCCCACCCGCAACCGAGGTCCGCGTGCGGCCGCCACCACGGTGGGACCGCGCGAACCGGACACGCAGGACACCCTCGCCCCGCACACGGGCGGGACGCGAGCGCCGCCCCGCGCACGCGCCTACCGCACCGGGCCCCGGCCGGGCCGCGAGAGCGCGGCGCGGCCCCGCGGCGGGAGGGTCCCCCGACGCCGGCAGCGCGTCCCCGTGAGGGGCCGTCCGCGTGCCCGACGGGCGCACAACACCGAGCCAGAGCCGAGGAGCAACACGTGGCCACCCTTCCCAGCGTTTCGTACTCCATCACCGTCCGCCTCGAACTCGACGCTGGGGGCAGCGCTGTCGGCAGCCTCACCAACGCCGTCGAGCAGGTGGGCGGCATGATCACCGCGCTGGACGTGGCCGCGGCCGGGCACGAGCGCATCCGCATCGACGTCACCTGCGCCGCCCGCGACACCGAGCACGCGCAGGCCATCGTCGACGCGCTGGGCGCCGTCGAGGGCGTGGTCGTCCACAAGGTCAGCGACCGGACCTTCCTCATGCACCTGGGCGGCAAGATCGAGATGAAGTCGAAGGTGCCGCTGCGCAACCGCGACGAGCTCTCCATGGCCTACACCCCCGGCGTCGCCCGCGTCTCCCAGGCCATCGCCGCGAACAAGGACGACGCCCGCCGCCTGACCATCAAGCGCAACAGCGTCGCCGTCGTCACCGACGGGTCCGCCGTCCTGGGCCTGGGCAACATCGGCCCCGAGGCCGCCATGCCCGTCATGGAGGGCAAGGCCGCCCTGTTCAAACGCTTCGCCGACATCGACGCCTGGCCCATCGCCCTGGACACCCAGGACGTGGACGAGATCGTCCGCACCGTCCAGGTGATCGCCCCGGGGTTCGGCGGGATCAACCTGGAGGACATCTCCGCGCCCCGCTGCTTCGAGGTCGAGGCCCGCCTGCGCGAGCTGCTCGACATCCCCGTCTTCCACGACGACCAGCACGGCACCGCCATCGTCGTGCTCGCCGCCCTGCGCAACGCCCTGCGCGTCGTCGGCAAGAAGCTCGGCGAGGTCCGCATCGCCATGTCCGGCGCGGGTGCGGCCGGCACCGCCATCCTCAAGCTCCTCATGCACGCCGGGGCCCGCGACATCATCGTCAGCGACGTCCGCGGCGCGGTGCACACCGGGCGCGACGACCTGGACCCCAACCTCCGGTGGATCGCCGAGCACACCAACCCCGAGGGCTACAGCGGCGACCTCCGCGGCTCCGTCGCCGGAGCGGACGTCTTCATCGGCGTCTCCGCCCCCAACCTGCTCGAGGGCGAGGACATCGCCGAGATGAACGACGACTCGATCATCTTCGCGCTGGCCAACCCCGACCCGGAGGTGGACCCGGAGGTCGCGCACCTGCACGCCTCCGTCGTGGCCACGGGCCGCAGCGACTACCCCAACCAGATCAACAACGTCCTGGTCTTCCCCGGCTTCTTCCGCGGGCTGCTCGACGCCCAGAGCCACCACGTCACCTCCGACATGATGGTCGCCGCCGCCGAGGCCCTCGCCGACGTCGTCAGCGAGGACGAGCTGGGCCCGAACTACATCATCCCCAGCGTGTTCCACTCCGACCTGTCCACCCACGTGGCGACCGCGGTGCGCGAGGTCGCCCAGCGCGGGCTGCGCGACCAGGTCCAGTGACGCCGGACCCGGGGGCGGCGCCCCGCGGGAGGGAGCGGTGGACCCGGGCGTGTAACGGCCTGGGAACACGGGCGGATCGGCGGCTGTTCCGGGGTAGAGGTGCAGCATGGACCAGTCGACTATGACCGGGCGGCTCCTGGTGGCCGCCCCCCTCCTCCAGGAGGACTCCTTCCGCCGCTCGGTGGTGTTCGTCGTGGACGACACGGCCGACGGCACACTCGGGGTGATCCTCAACCGCCCCCTGGGTATGGCCGTGGACGAGGTCGTCACCGACTGGGGCGCCTATGCGAGCGAACCGGCGGTGATGTTCTCGGGCGGCCCCGTCGGGGCCGACTCCGGGATAGCCCTGGGCGCGGCCGGGGTCGGGGAGCCGCCTCCGGGCTGGGCGCCCCTGGAGGGCCTCGCCCCGGGGCTGGGCCTGGAAGCGGTCGGCGTGGTGGACCTGGACGGTCCCCCGCAGGTGCTCGGGACGGCCCTGGGAGCGTTCCGCGTGTTCGCCGGCTACGCCGGGTGGAGCGAGGGCCAGCTCCGGGAGGAGATCGACGAGGGCGCGTGGTTCGTGGTCGACGCGGTCCCCTCGGACGTGTTCACCACGTCCCCCGAGGGCCTGTGGGCCCGGGTGCTGCGGCGCCAGGGCGGGCGGATGGCGCTCCTGTCCACCTACCCGGACGATCCCACCATGAACTGAGCGCCCACCGGTGTGGGTGCGGCACCCTATACCGTGGAACGCAGACGTCGAAAGGTGTGAGGCACGATGGCGATGGACATCCTCAACAAGGTCCTTCCTGACAGCGAGACCAGGCCGGACATCTCCCACGACAGCGGGGACCGGGAGCGGTTCGCCCACTACGTGCAGAAGGACAAGATCACCGAGAGCGCCGTCACCGGCAACCCCGTGATCGCCCTGTGCGGGAAGGTCTGGGTCCCCAACCGGGACCCCAAGAAGTTCCCGGTGTGCCCCGACTGCAAGAAGGCCTACGAGGAGATGATGAAGTAGGACGTCTCCACGTCGCCTCCACGCGGTGGGCGCCACACGGAAGGCCTTGGCACACGAACGTGCCAAGGCCTTCGTGCTCTCCGCGGGCCCCCGGCCGCCGCGCGCGTGCCCCCGCTCTCCGGCGGACGCGCTCCGCGGCCTCCGGGGCCCCGCGGGCGCCCGGGCCGTGCCCGCTCAGGGCCTCCGGTCCGGGCGCCCGCCCAGCGGCTCCGGGGTCAGGCGGCGTCCTCGGGGACCGGGGCGCGGCGCCTGCGGGCGGCGTACACGGCCGTGCCGCCGGCGGCCACGGCCACCGCGGCGGCGGCGAGCAGGCCCGTGAGGGCGGCGCCGGTGTTGGGCAGGCCGGGATTGTCGCCGCCGCCGTCACCCCCGCCGTCGCCCGGACCGCCGGGGGCGCCCCCGGCGCCGTCGCCGCCGCCCGGGACCGTGACGTCCTCGTCCACGCTCACCGTCAGGGCGACCGGGTCCAGCGCCGCCCCCTCGGCGTAGAAGTCCGCGAAGGCGGGCACGCCCTCGGCGGTCAGGGAGGCGGGGATCGGGTCCCAGCTCAGGACGCCGTCCGCGAGCTCGTACTCCACCCCGGACAGGTCCAGGTCGGCGAACGCGACGTCCTCGTAGGAGACGAGCTCCTCGCCGGCGAGCGACTTGCTGACCACGTCGGCGTACAGGACGCCCGCGCCGTCCTCGATCTCCACTCGGGGGTCGCTGACCGTCATGTGCAGGAGCGGGTCGGCCCCGTCGTACACGTGGCCCTCGAAGACGACGGTGCCCTCGAAGCCGATGTCGGCCGTGGACGCGGACAGGTCCACCTCGCCGCTGCCGTTCGTGAACGCGTAGGTGCCGTCCTCGTTCGTCGTCGCGCCGTTGCGGGTGCTGATCTCACCGTGGGCGATGTTGCCGGTGATGTAGTCGCGGAAGGACTCCTTCACCCCCCAGTCCGCGCGGCCGTTGTGGACGGTCAGCGGGCCGTCGGGGTCCGTGGGGTCGACGGGGTCCGTCGGCTCCTCGGTGGGGTCGGTCGGCTCCTCGGTGGGCTCCTCCCCGGAGGCGAAGGAGACGGGCGTCCACACGTCCTGGTCGCGGTTGGCGATGTCGGTGTGGTCGTTGAAGACCGCCACGTAGCACTGCGACTCGACGCAGTCGTAGGTGGTGCCGTCCTTGTCGTAGGAGCCGGTCACCGCCACCTCGGCGCTGAAGGCGCCGTCCTCGCCCGGGGCGGTGGCGCCGCGCAGCCACACCGCTCCGGTGTAGTGGGCCGGGAAGGAGTCGGCCGACCGCGGGAGGGCGGTCAGCGCAGCGTAGACGCCCTGGCCCGGGCGGAAGCCGGCGCCCTCGAGGGTGACGGTGTCACCCTCGGGGTCCAGGCCGGAGTCCGGGGCCACGGTGACCCGGGGAGCGGGGTCGGGCCCGCCCGGTTCGGTGACGTCCGCGATGCCGGCGGTGAAGGACAGCGGGTCCATCGGGGACCCGGCGGCGTAGAAGCTCGCGAACGGCTCGACCGCGTCGGCGTGCAGGCTGGCCGAGGCGGAGGTGAAGGCGATCTCCTCGCCCTCGACGGTCAGCTCGGCGCCGGTCAGCTCGGCGACCGCGACCTCTCCGTACCCGACCAGGTCGCCCGGGGGCAGGTTCGGGTCGGCGCCGCCGAACTCGCGGCTGGTCACGTCGGCGTACACCGTGGCGGCGTCGCCGTCGAACACCACGCGCGGGTCGGAGACCCGGACCTCCAGGACGGGGCCCCGGCCGTAGTCGTGGCCGCTGAAGACGACGGTCCCGGCGAAGTCCACCTCACCGGAGGCGTCCTCCTTGGACACCGAGCCGCCCGCCGTGGGGAAGTCCACGGTGCCGTCGGCCAGCACCGTCGCACCGTCGGAGGCCTCGTAGCCGCCGTGGGCGATCGGCCCCGAGATGTAGTTGCGGAAGGACTGCTTCACGCCCCAGACGGCCGAGCCCCCCTCGAGGGGCACGGTCTCGTCGGCGGAGGCCGGCGCCGCGGCGACGGCGAGCGAGGCGCCGAGGGCGGCGACACCCGCGTAGGCGGTGAGGGCGCGCAGGGCCCGGCGGGCTCTGCCCGGGGCTCCGCTCCCGCCTGTCGTGGTCGTGGTCATGGGATTCGTCGGTCCAATCGTGAGGGGGATGGGTGGAGGGGACGGCCCCCGGCGCGTGCCGGGGGCCGGCGGGTCGGCGGCCCCTGCCGAGCGGGGGCGGCGGGGCCCGCCGGTGGGGGGTCTGGGGGCGGTCAGCCGGCGGACGGGTCCGTCGCGGTGTCGTTCCCGCGCCGGCGGCGCGTGGCGAACAGGGCCGCGGCGCCCGCCAGGGCGGCCACCGAGGCGGCCAGGACGAGGCCGTGGAGCTCGGCGCCGGTCCGGGGGAGTCGGCCGGGGGAGCCGTTCCCGCCGTCACCGTTGCCTCCGCCTCCGCCGCCGGAGTTCCCGGCTTCGCCGCCGGAACCGGAGCCGCCGTCGCCCGAACCCGAGCCCGAGCCGAAGGAGACCGGGACGAACACGTCCTGGCCGCGGTCGCTGGACCGGGTGTGGTCGTTGCGGGTGACCACCGCGCACTCCGTGCCGGAGGCGGTGCAGTCGGTGTTCTCGTCACCGGCCCGGACCTCGAGCTGGACGCTGAAGCCGCCGTCGGCGCCGCTGCCGGTGTAGGGGGTGGTCAGCCCCTCGCCGTAGGGCGGGGGGTTGCTGGAGACCCATACCGATGCGCCGCCGGAGCCGTCCATGTCCACGCCGCCGATGCACGGTCCGGGGGCCTGCGCCGGGCCGGCCGAGCTGGTGTCGCACAGGGCGACGTAGACGCCCTTGGAGGTGTCGTAGCCGGTGCCGGTGACCGTGACGGTCTCACCGGCCGGGTCGAGCCCCGAGGTCCTGGAGACGGTCAGCGCGGGGGTGCCGGGCTCCCGGGGGGCGGGGGCCTGCGGGGCGGCGGGCCGGGCCCGCGGCTCCGCCTGGGGGACCGTCACGGGCGCCGTCTCCGGGACGGCGCCCGTGACGGCGAAGGCCACCGGGACCCGGCCCACCACGACCGGGGCGGAGGGAGCCTCCGGGACGGCCTCGGAGACGCTCGTCCCCGCACCGGGGGAGGCGGCCGGCGCGGACCCGCCGGTGTCCCCGGACGCGTCCTCCCCGGCGCCCCCGCCCGTGTCCTCCGCCGGGCCGGGCGCCCAGGTCCCCCCGGCGGCCGCGACCGCTTCCCCGGCGGGGGCGGGTGCGAGCTCCAGGAGGCGGATCTCGAACGGGTCCTCCTCCGCGTCCAGGCCGGCCCCGGCGGCGAACCCCGCCCCGGTGTCGAGGACGACCGTGAAGGTCCCGCGCGAGCCGACCTCGACCGTCACCGCGTTGCCGTCGTCGGGGACGGCGCCGTCGTCGGCGGAACGGGTGTCCGCGGAACCGGCCGGCACGGCCCAGGTGGCGACCTCGACCAGTGAGCCGGGCGCGTGGCCGATCCCGGAGACGGTGACGGTGTCGCCCGCGGGGTCGAGGCCCCCGGTCCGGTCCACGGTGGTGACGCGGGGGCGGCCGTGTTCGCCGTCCGGGGACGGGACGGGTTCGGCGAGCGCCGCCGCCGGAACCGTCGTGGACAGCACCGCCGCGACGGCGGTGGCTGCGAGGGGCGGGACGAGCCCGCGGCGCCGCCCGTGGCCCGGGCGGGGGGAAACCGCTGCTTGCATCAGAGGCCTTCGCTTCGTGCGGGGCGGTGGGAGACCGCCCTCCGCGTGAGGTGGGGAGAGTTCTTTAGGTTACGCTTACCTTTGTGAAGTGAGCCTTGCCTAACTCGAAGTCCGCGCCGGAACAGTTGAACACCGAAGCATCAGGCTTGTCAAGATGATGACGAAGTGTCATATAAAGGGCGTTGTCGCCTCCCCGCTCCCCGGCGACACCCGCCCGTGCACCCGGCACACGGACCACCGAAAGCGACCCCCATGCCACTCGCCGACGCGCGGCGCCGCCCGCGCGGACACCGCCCGCACGCACGATCCGTCCCGGCCCTCGCCGCGGCCTGCGCCCTCGCGCTGGCACTGGCCGGCTGCGCCGTGGGAGGAGGCGGTGCGCCCGAGGCCCCCTCGCGGGGGGACGGCGCCGCCGACATCCCCGACTTCTCCGAGAACCGCCTCCAGCCGCTGGAGGGCACCGGGGAGCCCGAGCTCCCCGTCACCGTCGACTCCGTCGTCCTCGATCCGTACCGCACGAGCTCCGACCCCCTGGAGTACGAGCAGGTCGAGGTCGACGACGTCAGCCGCATCCTCCCGCTCACCGGCAGCCTCGCCGAGATCGTCTTCACGCTCGGCCTCGGCGACAACGTGGTCGGCCGCGACGTCGCCGCCACGTTCGAGGAGGCCGCCGGCCTCCCCGTCATCAGCGAGGGGCACGAGGTCTCCGCCGAGAGCGTCCTCGCCCTCGAACCCACGGTGATCCTCGCCGACACCCAGACGGGCCCGTCCGAGGCCGTCGAGCAGATCCAGAGGTCCGGGGTCCCCGTCGTCATCGTCGAGGAGGCCTGGTCCATCGACGAGATGTACCCGCGCTTCGAGCGGGTCGCGGAGGCCCTCGGGGTCCCCGACGACGGCGCGGCCCTGTCCGAGCGCACGCGGGCGCAGATGGCCGAGGTCCGGGAGGAGGCGGACGGCTCCGGCGACGGCCCGCTCGTGGCCTTCCTCTACCTGCGGGGCACGGCCGGGGTCTACCTCCTCGGAGGCGAGGGCTCGGGCGCCGACGCCGTGCTCGCCGAGACCGGCGCGCGCGACGCCGGGGTCGAGATGGGCCTGACCACACCGTTCACCCCCATCACCACGGAGGCCCTCATCGCGGCCCGGCCCGACGTGCTCCTCGTCATGACCCAGGGCCTGGAGTCCGTGGGCGGCGTCGACGGGCTCGTCGAGATCCCCGGCGTCGCCCAGACACCGGCCGGCGCGGCACGGGCGGTCGTCGACTTCGAGGACGGCGTCCTGCTCAACTTCGGCCCCCGCACGCCGCAGGTCGTCGCGGCCCTCGCGGACGAACTGGCCGCGTTCCAGGCGGAGGGGGAGGGTCGGTGACCGCCCCCGACACCACCGCCCCCGAACGGGCCGGCGTGGACGGCGGCCCCCCGCCGGGACCCGGGGGGCGCGCCGCACACCGCCTCCGGGCCGTGCTCCTGCTGGCCGGGCTCGGCACGGGCCTGGTCGCGGTCTCGCTCGTCGCGGCCGGCGCCGGCGCCTACCCCGTGCCCGCCGGCCAGGTCGCCTCCTCGGTCCTGCACGCGGTCGGGCTGGAGGTCGGCACACCCCCCGACCGGATCGGCCGGACCGTCCTGTGGGACGTGCGCTTCCCCCGCGTCGTCCTGGCGGTCATGGTCGGCGCCGCCCTCGGCGCCGCCGGGGCCATGATGCAGGGGATCTTCGGCAACCCCCTCGCCGAGCCCGGCGTCATCGGGGTCTCCTCCGGCGCGGCGGTCGGCGCGATCACGGTCGTCTTCACGGGCCTGACCGTGTTCGGCCACTGGACGATCATCGCCGCTTCGTTCGTGTTCGGCCTGGCCACGACCCTGTTCGTGTACGTCTTCGCGCGCTCGCGCGGCCGCACCGAGGTCGTCACCCTGCTCCTCACGGGCATCGCCGTCAACGCCGTGGCGGGAGCGGCCATCGGCCTGATGACCAACTTCTCCCAGGACGCCGAGATCCAGACCATCACCTTCTGGCAGCTCGGCAGCGTCTCCACCGCCACCTGGTCCAAGGTCGCCGCCATCGCCCCGTGCCTCCTGGCCGGACTGGCCGTGATCCCCCTCTACGCCCGGCGCCTCGACCTGCTCGCGCTCGGCGAGGGGCCCGCCCGCCACCTGGGCGTGGACGTCGAGCGCATGCGCCTCGTCCTCATCTGCGCCCTGGCGCTGCTCACCTCGGCCGCCGTCGCGTTCGCGGGGATCGTCGCGTTCGTCGGCCTGGTCGTCCCGCACATCATCCGCATGGTCACCGGTCCCGGGCACCGGGTCCTGCTGCCCGCCAGCGCGCTCGGCGGAGGGCTCCTCCTGCTCGCCGCCGACCTGCTCGCCCGCACCGTCGCCGCACCCGCCGAGATCCCCCTCGGCGTGGTCACCGCCGCCCTCGGCGGGCCGTTCTTCTTCTACCTTCTGCACCGCACCCGCGCCAAGCAGGGAGGATGGTCGTGAACACCCTTCCCCGTCTGCGCCGGCGGGTCTCCGCCGCCTTCGCCCCCCTGTCCCGTCCCCCCGCGCTCCCCGTCCGCGCCGCGACCGGCTCGGAGGTGGTCCGCGCCGAGGGGGTCACCGTCCGCCGGGGCGGACGCGCCCTCCTGGACGGGGTCGACCTCACGGTGCGCGCCGGAGAGCTCCTGGCCCTGGTGGGCCCCAACGGGGCCGGCAAGTCCACCCTGCTGGCCGCCCTGTCCGGCGACGTCACCGGCGGGCCCGCCCGGGGGGAGGCCGACGAGGGCGCCGTGCTCCTCTTCGGCCGGCCCCTGCCGGAGTGGACCCCGCCACAGCTCGCGCTGCGGCGGGCCGTCCTCCCGCAGGAGGCGTCGGTCAGCTTCCCGTTCCCGGTCGCCGAGCTCGTCGCCATGGGCCGGGCCCCCTGGGCGGGGCTGTGCGCCCCCGGCGCCGACGACGCCGCGGTCGCCGCGGCCATGGACGGCACGGGCGTCGCCCACCTGGCCGGACGCCGGTTCCCCACGCTCTCCGGGGGAGAGCGGGCCAGGGTGATGCTCGCGCGTGTCCTCGCCCAGGACACGCAGGTGCTGATGCTCGACGAACCGACGGCGGCCCTGGACATCAGGCACCAGGAACTCGTACTGTCCATCGCGCGTCAGATCTCGGAGGACGGTGGTGCGGTTATCGTGGTCCTGCACGATTTGGGGCTTGCGGCGGCCTACGCCCATCGTGTGGCGATACTCTCCGGAGGACGGATCGCCGCGCAGGGAGCCCCCGCCGACGTGTTCACCGCGTCCCTGCTCGGCAACGTCTACCAGCACGAGGTCGAAGTCCTGCCGCACCCGCGTACCGGGGTCCCGCTGGTCGTGCCCCTCCGGTAGGTGTCCGGCGCACATGAGAGCGTCCACAGGAGTAGGTCGTATTGGTGTCCACAACTGAACGGCAGCCACACGAAGAGCCACCGTACGAGCGGCGGGAGGGGCGTGGACGGAGCGCGGGCGGCCGACGCCGCCGGGCGCCCCGGCCCAGGGCCACCCCGGGAGACGTCGTGCGCGGCTTCGTCCGGTTCGTCGGCGAGATCCTCCTGACGGCCGGTCTGCTCATGCTCTTCTACGCGGGGTACGAGGTCTACGGCTCCCAGTGGGAGACCGACCGCGAGCAGCAGGGCCTGGCGGACGGGCTGAACGAGGCGTGGGCGGCCACGGCGGAGGAGTCCGGTCCGGACTCCGAGCCGCTGCCCGGCAGCGCCGACAGCCGCCTCTACATCCCCAGCCTCGACCTGGACTGGGTCGTGGTCAACGGCACCACCCCCGACGACATCCGCTACAGCCCCGGCCACTACACCGAGTACCCCAGCAGCGCGGGCGGCGCGGGCAACTACGCGATCGCCGCCCACCGGACCCCGGGCCTGTTCTGGGACATGGACCTGCTGGACAACGGTGACGTGCTGGTCCTGGAGGACGGGGAGAACTTCTACACGTACGAGGTCTTCCAGGAGGAGACGGTCCTGCCCACCGACGTGTGGGTGATCGAGCCGGACCCGTTCGACGACGTCGAGGGGGCGGGCGAGGGGGAGCCCGAGCGGTCCCTGATCACGCTGACCACCTGTGCGCCGAAGCTGAACAACACGCACCGGCTCATCGTCTGGGGTGAGCTGGTCGAGACCACGCCCAAGTCCGAGGGGATGCCCGACTCGATCGCGCACATGGCCCCCGAGACCGCCGAGGCCGAGTAGGGGTAACGCGAATGTACGGTCTGATCTGGCGCATCCTGCCCGGCCCCTGGGCCTCCAAGTTCATCATGGCGGTCGGCCTGCTGGCCGGCGCCGCGGCGCTCCTGTGGTTCTTCGCCTTCCCGGCGATCTCCCCGCACATGCCGTTCAACGACGGCGCCGTCGACACCCAGGGCGTCGGCACGGGCGGGGAGGCGGGCACGGGAGAGGTCTCCGAGGACCCGGGGGCCGAAGGGCTTTCCGGGGAAGAGGGGGCCTCCGGGGCGGAGGTCCCCGGGGCAGGGGGCTGACGTCCGCCCGGCCCCGGGCCGCCCGCGGGGCCCCGGGCCCGGTCCGGGGCCGCGGCGCGGTCGTGTGGGCGGCACCACTGGCGGGGCTCCCGGTCCGGTCCGCCACGACCGCTAACCTCTAGCAGGTGAGCAACGGGGGACGGTTCTGAGAATGACGGTGACGCAGACCACTACGGAGGACCGCCTGCGCGGGCTCCGCGCTTGGCAGCGGGAGGCGTTCGAGGAGTACTTCCGCCGGGAGCCGCGCGACTTCCTCGCCGTGGCGACCCCCGGTGCGGGCAAGACGACCTTCGCGCTCACCCTGGCCACGGAACTCCTCCACCGGCACGCGGTGAGGGCCATCACCATCGTGTGCCCCACCGAGCACCTCAAGAAGCAGTGGGCCGAGGCCGCCGCCCGGTTCGGCATCGCCATCGACCCCGACTTCAAGAACGGCCAGGGGGCGCTCGGCCGCCAGTACATCGGGGTGGCCGTCACCTACGCGCAGGTCGCCGCGCACCCGATGCTGCACCGCAACCGGACCGAGGCGCGCAAGACCCTCGTGATCTTCGACGAGGTCCACCACGCGGGCGACGCCCTCTCCTGGGGCGACGCCGCGCGCGAGGCCTTCGACCCGGCGACC
Organism: Nocardiopsis sp. NPDC006198; assembly: GCF_040613895.1. Lineage (NCBI taxonomy): Bacteria > Bacillati > Actinomycetota > Actinomycetes > Streptosporangiales > Nocardiopsidaceae > Nocardiopsis > Nocardiopsis sp. NPDC006198. The sequence continues at coordinate 216,511 of NZ_JBEXSY010000004.1, forward strand.
AAAAGGCTCTCCCTCACCGGCACCCCCTTCCGCTCCGACATCAACCCCATCCCCTTCGTGGACTACGTCCCCGACGCGGCGGGGGTGCGCCGCTGCTCGTGGGACTACAACTACGGGTACGGCCCGGCCCTGGAGGACGGGGTCGTGCGCCCCGTCATCTTCATGGCCTACTCCGGTGAGATGCGCTGGCGCACCCGCGCCGGGGACGAACTCGCGGCCAGACTCGGGGAGCCCCTCACCCAGGACGCCCTCTCCCAGGCCTGGCGCGCCGCGCTGGACCCCAAGGGCGACTGGATCAAGCGCGTGCTCCAGGCCGCGGACCGGCGCCTGACCGAGGTCCGCAAGACGCACCCCGACGCGGGCGGCCTGGTCATCGCCACCGACCACGAGAACGCCCGCGCCTACTCGCGCATCATCCGGCAGATCACCGGCAAGGGCGCGACCGTGGTGCTCTCGGACGACCCCACGGCCTCCCGGAAGATCTCCCGCTTCGCCGTGGGCGACGACCGGTGGATGGTCGCGGTGCGCATGGTGTCGGAGGGGGTCGACGTGCCCCGGCTGATGGTCGGCGTGTACGCCACCTCCACCAGCACGGCCCTGTTCTTCGCCCAGGCCATCGGCCGCTTCGTGCGCGTGCGCCAGCGGGGCGAGGTGGCGTCGGTGTTCCTGCCCTCGGTGCCGACCCTGCTGGAGTACGCGGGCGAGATGGAGCGCGAGCGCGACCACGTGCTGGACAAGCCGCCGCCCGGTGACGACGAGTACCCGGAGGAGGACCTCCTCAAGGAGGCCAACCGAAAGCGGGACAGCCCGGACGCCGGCGAGGAGCTGCCGTTCGAGACGATGGAGTCGGCGGCCGAGTTCGACCGCGCCCTCTACGACGGGGCCGAGTACGGCGGTGTCCCGGGCTCCTCCGAGGAGGAGGACTTCCTGGGGCTTCCGGGCCTGCTCGACCCGCAACAGGTCTCCCAGCTCCTACGCAAGCGCAAGGCCGACATCCGCGCGGGTGAGCGCAGGGCGAAGAAGGACGACCCGGCCGAGGAGGAGGGCCCCACCCACGAGGTCGTGGCGGAGCTGCGCCGCGAGCTGAGCGGACTGGTGGGCGCATGGCACCACCGGACGGGCAAGCCGCACGGGGTCATCCACAACGAGCTGCGCCGCGCGTGCGGGGGCCCGCCGGTGGCGCAGGCCTCCCCGACCCAGATCCGCGAGCGGATCGCCAAGCTCCGCACCTGGGCGGTCGGGGGCAAGTAGTCCCGGTTGTCCCGAAAAGGGCAAACACTTCGTCAGCGTGCGCACGGCTGCTGTGCGCAACGTGCCCGTTTGATTACATTCCGTGATGTGAATCGACGAAGCTCTCGCGGCGGCACAGCCGCGCTCTGGACCGGACTGCTCATGTGCGGTCTCGCTCTGACCGGGACGGTCGCGGGCCTGCCGCCCGAACCGGCCGGGGCCGAGACCGCCCGGACCCTGGCCCCGGGGGAGGAGGGCTCCCTCCTGGAGGAGTGCCCGCCGGGCCGCGCCGGCCAGGCCGCCCGCGTGAGCGATCCCGACGCGGCGGTGCCCGAGGGAGGGGAGCTCACCCCGCAGCAGGCCGAGGACTACGACAGGCGGTTCCGCGAGGCCCTCGTTCCCCTGCGCGGCCAGGAGATGCAGGCGCCCCGGAACGTGCCGGTCGTGGTGCACGTCATCTCCGCCGAGGACGGCCGGGGCGACGTTCCGCAGGCCCGTGTCGACGACCAGATCGAGGTCCTCAACACCGCCTTCTCGGGCGGCTACGGGACGGACGGCGCCGACACCGGTTTCCGCTTCGAGCTGTCCGAGACCACCCGCACGGTGAACGACACCTGGTTCACCCGGTTCGACGAGTACCGCGACACGATCCGGGCCGAGCTGCACCGGGGCGGCGCCGGGACGCTCAACGTCTACACGGCCCAACTGGGGACGGGGCTGCTCGGGTACTCCTCCTTCCCGCAGGACTACGAGGCGGCGCCCGACCAGGACGGGGTCGTGCTCTCCCACGACACCCTGCCCGGCGGGGGCCGTGACGGCTTCGACCTCGGCCACACCGGTACCCACGAGGTCGGCCACTGGCTGGGGCTGTTCCACACGTTCCAGAACGGGTGCGCCTCGCCCGGGGACTACGTGGACGACACCCCCTACGAGCGCGAGGCGGCGTCCGGCTGCCCGGTCGGCAGGGACTCCTGCCCCCGCAAGAAGGGCGACGACCCCGTCACCAACTTCATGAACTACAGCGACGACGGCTGCATGACCCACTTCACCGAGGGGCAGGCCCGGCGCATCGTCGAGCACTGGGCGGCCTTCCGCTCCTGACACGGCGGTACGGGCGGCCGTGTCCGGGGCCCCGGGGCATGAGCCCCGGGCCCCCGGACACCACACCGGCCCGGAGGGAGAGGGCCCCGGTCCGGGGACGGCCGCCGGGAGGACCTGTACGGGGGAGCGCCCCCGAACGCCGCTAGGCTGAGGACATGGCAGCGAACACCTACCTGACCGGCATCAAGCCCACCGGGGAATTCCACCTGGGCAACTACGTCGGCGCGATCAAGCCCGCCCTGGCCGCGGCCCGTGAGTACGACACGTACTACTTCGTCGCGGACTACCACGCGCTCAACACCGTCAAGGACGCGGCCGAGCTCCGCCACAGCATCCGGTCGGGCGCTGCCACCTGGCTCGCGTGCGGCCTCGACCCCGAGCGCACGGTCGTCTACCAGCAGTCCAAGGTCCCCGAGACCTTCGAGCTCACCACCATCCTGAGCGCCCTCACCCCCAAGGGCCTCATGAACCGCGCGCACGCCTACAAGGCCGCGCGGGACCGCAACACCGCGGCCGGGAACAGCGACCTGGACGCCGGGATCAACATGGGGCTGTACAACTACCCCATCCTCATGGCCGCCGACATCCTGGTCATGGAGGGCACGCACGTGCCGGTCGGCCGCGACCAGTCCCAGCACATCGAGTACACGGCCGACATCGCCGGGTACTTCAACCACCGCTTCGGCGAGGGGTACTCCTTCCCGGTCCCCAAGGGCGTCATCGACGAGGGCGACGGCAGCATCCTGCCCGGCACCGACGGCCGCAAGATGAGCAAGTCCTACGACAACCACATCCCGCTGTTCCTGCCGGAGAACAAGCTCAAGAAGGCCATCCGCCGCATCCCCACCGACTCCACCCCCGTGGAGGACCCCAAGGACGCCGACGGCTCGGTGCCCTTCCAGCTCCTGGCCCACTTCGCCGACGCCGACAAGGTCGCCGACGTCCGGCGGCGGCTGGAGGCCGGCGGCATGGGCTGGGGCGATCTCAAGAACGAGCTGTTCGAGGCGGTCAACGCCGAACTCGGCCCCAAGCGCGAGCGCTACGACCAGCTGATGGACGACCCCTCCGAGATCGACGCGATCCTGGAGGCCGGTTCCGCGCGCGCCCGCGAGCGTGCGCGCGCCACGATCGACCGGGTGCGCGCCGCCGTCGGCGTCGCCTGAGGCGCGACAGGCCACGGGGGCGGCGCTCCGCGCCGCCCCCGCCCGTGCGTCAGCCCACCAGCGGCTCGCCCTCCAGCTCCACCCCGGCCGCGCGCAGCCGCTCCAGCGCGGTCGTCACGGTGTCCCCGGACACACCCGCGGTGAGGCCGAGCAGGACCCGCGTGCGCAGGCCCTCGGCAGCCGCGTCCACCGCCGTCGCGCGGACGCAGTGGTCGGTGGCGATCCCCACCACGTCCACCTTGTCCACCCCCCGTTCGCGCAGCCAGTCGGCCAGCCGGGTCGTCCCGTCCCCCGCGGTCCCCTCGAAACCGCTGTAGGCCGCCGTGTACAGCCCCTTGCTGAACACCTCCTCGGCCAGCGAGGCGTCGAACTCCGGATGGAACTCGGCCCCCGGCGTCCCCACTTCGCAGTGCCGGGGCCAGCTGTCCACGAAGTCCGGGTTCTCGGAGAAGTGCGGTCCCGGGTCGATGTGGTAGTCGCGGGTCGCCACCACGTGGTCGTAGGAGTCGGCGTTGGCCCGGGCGTGGTCGGTGACGGCGGCCGCCGTCCGCTCGCCGCCCCTCACCCCCAGGCTCCCGCCCTCGCAGAAGTCGTTCTGGATGTCCACCACGATGAGTGCCCTGGTCATCCCGGCACCCCTTTCTCGCGTCTGTCGGTCAGGTCTCGGAACTCAGGGGCCGGTCTCCCGGAACGGCTCAGTGGAAGACCGTCGGCAGCGCGGCCTCGCCCCGCGACATCCGGAGCGCCTGCTCGGGAAGCTCGGCGACCGTCGCGCGGTGCCGCTCCCTCGCGTCGTGGACGCTCTCCTTTCCCACCACGACGCCCTCGGACACCAGGGGCCGCAGCAGCGGACGCAATCCCACGCCCGAAGACGGGTCATGGGGGAACACCTCCTCCGCCACGGCGGTCCCCTTGTCGTCCAGGCGTCGCGACGCCCACTTGCGGCCGCCCCGGCTGGGCTTGCCCACCGAGCGCTTGGCCACCGGTTCCAGAGGGGCGTCCGGCTCCAGGCCGCGGGCCCGCGCCACCAGCTTGTACACGAGGGACACCGTCGGCGCCCCCGACCCCGTCACCAGAGAGGTACCCACCCCGTAACCGTTCACGGGCGCCACGGCCAGGGCCAGGATCGAGTACTCGTCCAGGTCGCCGGTCACCACGATGCGGGTCCCGGTCGCGCCGAGGGCGTCCAGCTGTGCGCGCACCCGGGAGGCGGTCGCGCCGAGGTCGCCGGAGTCGATGCGCACCGCGCCCAGCTCCGGGCCGGCCAGTTCCACGGCGGTGGCCACCGCCCGCTCCACGTCGAACGTGTCCACGAGCAGTGTCGTCCCCGTGCCCATGGACTCCAACTGGGCCTTGAACGCGTGTCTCTCGCTGTCGTGCAGGAGCGTGAACGCGTGCGCCGCGGTGCCGCCGGTCGGCACCCCGTAGGTGCGCCCCGCCTCGAGGTTGGAGGAGGTGGCGAACCCGCCCACGTACGCGGCGCGCGCCGCGGCGACGGCCGACCGCTCGTGCGTGCGGCGCGAGCCCATCTCGATCAGGGGGCGGTCGCCCGCCGCGGCCGACATCCGGCTGGCGGCGGAGGCGATGGCGCTGTCGTGGTTGTACACCGACAGCGCCAGGGTCTCCAGGATCACGGCCTCGGCGAACGTGCCCTCGACCACGAGGATGGGGGAGCCGGGGAAGTACGCCTCCCCCTCGCCGTAGCCCCACACGTTCCCGGAGAACCGGTAGTCGGCCAGCCACGCGAGCGTGCGGTCGTCCACCACCCCGTTGTCGGACAGGAAGTCCAGTTCCCCGGTGTCGAACCTGAACCTCTCCAGGAGGTCGAGGAAGCGGCCGGTCCCGGAGACGATCCCGTACCGCCGCCCCTCGGGGAGGCGCCGGGCGAACATCTCGAACACCGACCGACGCGGGGCGGCGCCGCTGTGCAGGGCCCCCTGGAGCATCGTCAGTTCGTAGTGGTCGGTGAGCAGCGCGCTGCTGCTGTCGTCGCTCATGGGCACGAGCCTAATCCGTGTGCGATGGGCCACGGAGGCCGCCCCACCAGCCCCGGAACGGCGGGGCCTCCCTGGGTCGCTAACAATACCCATTCGGTTGGTAGGGAACAGGATGCGGGTACCCTGGTCGCATGCTGAGGATTGATCGCTCGATCTACGACAAGATCGTCTCCCACGCCCGTCGCGACCACCCGGACGAGGCGTGCGGCGTCGTGGCCGGACCCGAGAAGTCCGACCGCCCCGAGCGGTTCATCGAGATGGCCAACGCGGAGCGGTCACCGACCTTCTACCGGTTCGACTCCCTCGAACAGCTCAAGGTCTGGCGGGAGATGGACGACCGGGACGAGGAGCCCGTCGTGATCTACCACTCCCACACCGCCACCGAGGCCTACCCCTCGCGCACCGACATCTCCTACGCGTCCGAGCCCGGCGCGCACTACGTGCTCGTCTCCACCCGTGAGCCGGACACCGTCGAGTTCCGGTCCTACCGGATCGTCGACGGCGAGGTCACCGAGGAGCCGGTGGAGATCACCGGTACGGGCGCCGGCCGGTAGGCGCCGCGTCTCGTGGGCCCCGCCCCGGAATGGCCGCGAGACGTCCCCTGTTGGAAATGAACGCACACCAACCACCGCGAAGGAAGTCACTCTTCATGGCCATCGAGGTCCGCATCCCCACCATCCTGCGCAACCTGACCGACGACGCCAAGGTCGTCGAGGGGTCCGGCGCCACCCTCGAAGAGCTGTTCACCGACCTGGACGGCCGCTACCCGGGCATCGGCGAGCGCCTGGTGGAGGACGGCAAGCTGCGCCGCTTCATCAACGTGTACCTCAACGACGAGGACGTGCGTTTCGTCGGCGGCCTGAAGGCGGAGCTCTCCGACGGCGACAGCGTCACCGTCCTGCCGGCCGTCGCCGGCGGAAGCCGCTAGGCCGGGCATGCGCTACGACTCCCTGCTCGACTCCCTCGGGGGCACGCCGCTCGTCGGCCTGCCGAGCCTCTCGCCCTCGCCCCGGGTCCGGCTCTGGGCCAAGCTGGAGGACCGCAACCCCACGGGCTCGATCAAGGACCGCACCGCGTTCTTCATGATCGAGCAGGCCGAGAAGGACGGCCTGCTGTCCCCCGGCTGCACCATCCTGGAGCCGACCTCGGGGAACACCGGCATCTCGCTGGCGATGGTCGCCAAGCTGCGCGGCTACCGCATGGTCTGCGTCATGCCGGAGAACACGTCGGCGGAGCGCAGGCAGCTGCTCGCCATGTGGGGGGCCGAGGTCCACTACTCCGAGGCGGCGGGCGGGTCCAACGAGGCGGTCCGCGTCGCCAAGGAGATGGCGAAGGAGCACCCGGACTGGGTGATGCTCTACCAGTACGGCAACCCGGCGAACGCGCGGGCCCACTACGAGACCACAGGCCCCGAGATCCTCGCCGACCTGCCGGGGATCACCCACTTCGTGGCCGGTCTCGGTACCACCGGGACCCTCATGGGAGCGGGGCGCTACCTGCGCGAACAGCGGCCCGACGTCCGGATCGTCGCGGCCGAGCCCCGGTACGGCGAGCTGGTGTACGGGCTGCGCAACCTCGACGAGGGCTTCGTCCCGGAACTGTACGACGAGTCGGTGCTCACCACCCGCTTCTCGGTCCCGGCCGAGGCGGCGCTCCGGCGCACCCGCGAGCTCCTCGACCGGGAGGGCATCTTCGCCGGGATCTCCACCGGCGGAGCCCTGCACGCCGCGATGGGCGTGGCCGCGAAGGCGGAGAAGGCGGGCGAACGCGCCGACATCGCCTTCGTCATCGCCGACGCGGGGTGGAAGTACCTGTCCACCGGCGCCTACGAGGGCACCCTGGAGGAGGCGGAGGACCGGCTCGACGGCCAGCTCTGGGCCTGAGCCGTCCGACGCCTCCCGGACCGGAAGGCGGTGGGGGCCGGCACCCGCGATGGGTGCCGGCCCTCTTGCTGTTCTGAACACGCCCGAAACATGCCCTGAACAAACAAGACAGAAAGCGTCAAAGTGTGTGAAAAATTCACACGTGACCGAGGTCGCGTGAGACGCGGGCCACATTTTGTACCACCCGGGCGGGCATTGGGGTAGACCCGTAACAACGGGACATCCGCAGAACCAGCCGCCATCCGCACTCCTCACCACACGCCTGGGGTGCCACGGACGCCGCGCGGCCCATCGAGAAGGCGACGACGACGTGCGACTCACGATTATCGGGTCCTCGGGGAGCTTCCCCGGGCCGGACAGCCCGGCCTCCTGTTACATGCTGGAGGCGGACGGCTACCGCCTCCTGCTCGACATGGGCAACGGCGCGCTCGGAGCACTCCAGCGGTACATCGACATCTACTCCGTCGACGCCGTCTACCTGAGCCATCTGCACGCCGACCACTGCTTCGACCTGTGCTCCTACTGGGTGGCGAGGATGTTCCACCCCGAGGGCGCCAAGCCCCGCATCCCGGTCTACGGGCCCAGGGGCGTGGCCGACCGCGTCGCGGAGGCGTACGGGCTCGAACCGGACCCGGGCATGACCGAGGTCTTCGACTTCCACGAGCTCGTCCCCGGCGCCCTGGAGATCGGCCCCTTCACCGCCCGGGTCGACTACGTCAACCACCCGGTGGAGGCCTTCGGCATCCGCCTGGAGCACGGCGGCGCGTCCATGGCCTACTCGGGGGACACCGGCGTCTGCGACTCCCTGGTCGAACTCGCGACCGACACCGACCTGTTCCTGTGCGAGGCGGCCTTCCAGGACCACCTGGAACACCCCAAGGACATGCACCTGACGGGCAGCGAGGCGGGCGACCACGCCAACCGCGCGAGGGCCCGCGAACTGCTCCTCACCCACCTCGTGCCGTGGAACGACGACGAGGTCACCCTCGCCGAGGCCAGCTCCACCTTCGCGGGGCCGATCGGCCTGGCCCGCAGCGGCCAGGTGCACGCGATCGGCGGCTGACCGGCCGGCGGAACGCGGCGGGCGTCGCACAGGAGGGGCATTCGTGCCCACCAGCACCGCCGGACCCTCCTCGGATATACGCTCTTGGCATGGCCCGACCTGACGGACGCGTTCCGACCCAACTCCGCCCCGTGACGATCACCCGCAACTGGCTGCGCCAGGCGGAGGGCTCCGTACTCATCGAGTTCGGGGACACCCGCGTACTGTGCGCCGCCACAGTCGAGGACGGGGTCCCCCGCTGGCGCCGGGGCACCGGCGAGGGGTGGGTCACCGCCGAGTACGCGATGCTGCCCCGCGCCACCGACACCCGCGGGGCGCGGGAGTCGGTCCGCGGGAAGATCGGCGGCCGCACCCACGAGATCTCCCGCCTGATCGGCCGCTCCCTGCGCGCCGTCGTGGACTTCAAGGCGATGGGCGAGCACACCATCACCCTGGACTGCGACGTCCTCCAGGCGGACGGGGGGACCCGCACCGCCGCCATCACCGGCGCGTACGTGGCGCTGGCCGACGCCATGAAGTACCTGCGCAAGCGCCGCAAGCTCAAGAACAACCCGCTGACCGGCTCCCTGGCCGCCGTCAGCGTCGGCGTGGTCCAGGGCCAGCCCAGGCTGGACCTGAACTACCTGGAGGACTCGGTCGCCCAGACCGACATGAACGTCGTCCTCACCGGGGACGGCAGGTTCGTCGAGGTGCAGGGGACCGCCGAGGGGGAGCCGTTCGACCGGGACCTCCTCAACCAGCTGCTCGACCTCGCCGCCGCCGGCTGCGAGGAACTGACCGCGATCCAGAAGAAGGCACTGGCCGAGTGACACCGATGAACAGCGTCGGCACCCGTATCGGCGGTGTCCCCGGAGGAGGGGGAACCGTGAAGCTCGTACTGGCCACACGCAACGCCAAGAAGGTTCCGGAGATGCGCGCGATCCTGGCCGAGGCCGGCCTGGACGCGGAGGTGCTGTCGCTCGACGCCTTCCCGGACGCGCCCGAGGTGCCCGAGACGGAGCCCTCGTTCATCGGGAACGCACTGCTGAAGGCGCGCGCGATCGCCGCGCACACGGGGCTCCCCGCCGTCGCCGACGACTCCGGACTGGCCGTCGACGAGCTGAGGGGGATGCCCGGGGTGCTCTCCGCCCGCTGGGCGGGCCGCTTCGGCGAGGGGGACCAGGACCGGGCCAACCTCGACCTCGTCCTCGACCAGCTGGCGGACACCCCGGCGGAGCGCCGCGGCGGTGAGTTCGTGTGCGCGGCCGTGCTGGTGATGCCCGACGGGACCGAGGTGGTCGCCGAGGGGGTGCTCCGCGGCAGGCTGGCGCGCGAGCGCCGGGGGGACCACGGCTTCGGGTACGACCCGGTCTTCATCCCCGAGGGGGAGACGCGCACCACGGCGGAGCTCACCCCGGAGGAGAAGAACGCGATCAGCCACCGGGGGATCGCCTTCCGGCAGCTGGCCAAGGACCTGGCGGACATGGTCTGATCCCCGCCGGTCCCGTGCTGACGAGGGGCGGCGCCCGGGCTTCCGGCCCGTGCGCCGCCTCCGTCGTTCCGGGGCCGCTGCCGGGGGCCGGGTGCAGGTGCGGTCTCCGCCGCAGAAAAAACTCGGCCCCCTGTGTTTGGCCGCGGGTGTGCAGGGGCAGGACAGTCCTTGCCTGACAAGCAAGCCGTGACAGACACACGATCGCGAGGATCGGGTGGTCCGGCAGGCGCGGACCGGCGGGCGGGCCCGAGGGGGTCGGCCGACGCGGAACGCTCGTGGACATCGGGTTCCCCCGGACGCGGGCCGGTTTGACGCCGCCGGGGTAGTTGCCTACACTCGATCGAGTCGCTGCGGGACGGCGAGGATCCTTCTTCGGATCACTCGGAACCGGGCCGCGATCTGACAATCCTCCTCCTGAGTGCCTTGGTCCGAGCATGTGCTCGGAGCGTGTAGGCTCAGGGAGTTGCCTCGAAAGAGGGAAAACTCGGGTTCTTTATCCCGATCAGGTGCGCAGAAAAACCTCAGGGTTCGGAAGCGCAAATGCGAAAAACCGCCGATTTGGCGGGGCGCGGAACACCTGATAAAGTAAAGACACAACAAAGCGGAAACGCAGACGCCTTCCACGGAAGAGCAGACAGTCGGAACGGCTGGCGCTTGTACGGGAAGAGCGGTTGTTTCTTGAGAACTCAACAGCGCGTGTTTGATTTTCTTTAAGCCATGTTTGTTTTGGCCCCGTCACCCGAACAGTGGTTCGG